>DATHSX010000413.1:0-5557 GCA_035463935.1 Acidimicrobiia bacterium
TTCATCTCAGGTGCCCGCCTTACAAGATGAAGGTCAATGCCTCCGCTTCGCCCGCCACTCTTTGTGGCCCCTGCCACCCAATGTAGCCGACCGCTGGCGAGCGACAAGGTGACTGGAGGGACTAATCGAAGTGACTAGTGCTACATGACCCTGTCTTCGCGACCTGCGGGAGACCCTAAACGGCCTCCCCGCAGACCGACTCCTGGATGAAACCGTCTAACGCCAATTCCTCTCCGGCACGCTCTCCTGAGCCCGCCGACCGGCGAGCAGCAAGATAAGGCCGGCGCCGCCGAGTGCAGTGGCAAGTGCAGCGACGGATGGCGTGGACAGCCCAGTAAAGGGCAGGGTCTCTTCCGTGGCTGCCACCTGAGCCACCTCGGGCAGCGAAACCTGGATGCCGGCAACGCTTACAGCGGTGGCCGTCGTCGAGGTGGTCGCCTGCGTCGTCGCCACGGTCGAGGTCGTTGGCTGAGTCGTGGTTGTCGTCGTACTGGTGGTCGTCGTACTGGTAGTCGTGGTGGTACTGGTCGTACTAGAAGTGGTCGTCGTGCTACTCGTCGTAGTGGTTGGCTGGCAAACGCCCACCCAGAACACCTTGTGCTTGGTGTCCGCTCCCTGGGAGCCATCGGCGTTGATGGTCAGCTTGACATGCCAACCCTGCTGCGGATGCGCGGCATAGCCCGCCAGCGACGTACTCAGGTCATAGGTCTTCGAGGCATCCAGCCCGGCCTCGCTCCCCCCACCCGAGGCATCGTCTGCCCCGATGAACACAGTGTCCGTGTGGATCACCACGAAGGGCCCGGTTGGGGGCTGGACCTCGAAGGTCAAGTCCGCCCAAAGGTCCCCTTGATCGAACCCGTAGAAATCGACCTGGAAGACGCAACCCACGTGCGGCTCGTTGTCCGGATGAGAGTCGAAATCCATGCCGTCGATCTTGATTGTTCCGTTGTTGCCCGGAGGATTCCCCTGGGTGGCTCCTGCCGGAAGTCCCATTGCTATCAGCAGGGATGTCAACAGCAACGCCATCCCAACCACTCCCACGCTGCGTCTAGTGGATAACGTATCCATCTCGACCGCCTCCCTTTCTCTCAACGACAAGGCCGGTCGCACCACTGGCTCGCTTCGTCTCCGGTGCCCGCTTTTGAGACGAAGTTCTCTGCGTCCTTATCGCTCGGCCACTCGTGGTGGCCCATTCATCACTCAATGTATCCGTAGCCGCTTTTTCGGCAAGGGCCGAAGTACCCGAAGGGAGCTACAACAAACCGGGATCGGGGTGACGCGCCGGATTAGCGGGTGAGGCTGCTGACTCGCGCCCGCGGCGAGTGTCTCAGGCCGAGCGTTCGCGGGCGATTTCTTGCGGGGGGACCAGGGTGGGGTTGGCCTTGTTGCGGACGACTTCCGCGTCGACCACGACCCGGCCTACATCGTTTCTCGACGGCATGTCGAACATGGTGTTGAGGAGTATCTCCTCGAGGATCGCCCGCAGCCCGCGGGCGCCGGTCCCCCGTTTGATGGCGAGATCGGCTACTTCGGAGAGGGCGTCCCCCTCGAAGACCAGTTCGACCCCATCCATCTCCAGCATCCGGACGTATTGTCTGGTCAGAGCGTTCTTGGGCTCGGTGAGGATGCGGCATAGTTGATCCCGGTCGAGATCTTCCACCGTTGCCACCACCGGCAGCCGCCCGATGAATTCGGGGATCAGTCCGAACTTGATGAGATCCTCGGGCATGACCTGATCAAGTAGCTCGGCGGCCCGAACGTCCTTGCGGGAGCGGACCTCCGCCCCGAAGCCGACCTGCTTCTTGCCGATCCGGTTGCCCACTACTTCTTCAAGGCCGGCGAAGGCTCCCCCGCAGATGAAGAGCACGTTGGACGTGTCGATCTGGATGAATTCCTGGTGGGGATGTTTGCGGCCTCCTTGCGGCGGCACCGAGGCGACCGTGCCCTCAAGGATCTTCAAAAGGGCCTGTTGAACGCCCTCGCCCGAGACGTCACGGGTGATCGAAGGGTTCTCGGCCTTGCGGGCGATCTTGTCGATCTCGTCTATGTAGATGATCCCCTGTTCGGCCCGTTTGACGTCGTAATCGGCCGCCTGGAGGAGTTTGAGGAGGATGTTCTCGACGTCCTCTCCCACATAACCCGCCTCGGTGAGCGCCGTGGCATCGGCGATCGCAAACGGCACGTTGAGCTGGCGAGCCAGAGTCTGGGCAAGCAGAGTCTTGCCACATCCCGTTGGCCCGATCAGAAGGATGTTCGACTTCTGCAACTCCACGTCATCGCGGCGGTGTTCGCCGCTGCGGATGCGCTTGTAGTGGTTGTAGACCGCTACGGCGAGCTTCTTCTTGGCAGCATCCTGCCCGACCACGTAATCGTCGAGGTATTCCGAGATCTCGACCGGCTTCGGAAGCTCGGTAAAGCTGATTTCAGGTGTTGAGGAGAATTCCTCCTCGATGATCTCGTTGCACAGATCTATGCACTCGTCGCAAATGTAGACGCCGGGTCCGGCGATCAGCTTTTTAACCTGCTTCTGGGACTTGCCGCAGAAACTGCATTTGAGCAGGTCTGCGCCCTCGCCGAATTTGGCCATCTGTTGTTGCCCTCCTAACGAGAGGCTACCGCAACAAGCTCACGACGCGTGAGGATTGAATCAACCAATCCGTAGGAAACGGCTTCTTCGGCGATCATCCAGAAGTCTCGCTCGGTGTCCTGGGAGACCTTTTCGTAGGTCTGACCCGTGTGCTCGGCCAGAATCCGATTGAGCTGCTCTCGCATCTGCACGATGAGCCGGGCCTGGATCTCGATGTCACTGGCCTGGCCCTGAGCGCCCCCGTGCGGCTGGTGAAGCATCACCCTGGCATGGGGCAAAGCGAATCTCTTGCCGGGAGCCCCCCCGGCGAGGATCACCGCGGCGGCGGAGGCAGCCATCCCCATGCAAACGGTGTTCACCTCAGGCTTGATGTACTGCATCGTGTCGTAGATGGCGAAGAGGGAGGTGATCGACCCTCCTGGGGAGTTGATGTAGAGGAAGACGTCTTTGTCGGGGTCGTCGCTCTCCAGATGCAGCAGCTGCGCCATGATGAGGTTGGCGACCGTGTCGTCGATCGGCGTGCCGAGGAAGATGATGCGGTCCTTCAATAGCCGGCTATAGATGTCGAAATACCGCTCGCCGCGGCTCGTTTGCTCGAACACGGTAGGAATGACGTAGTTGCGAAAATCCTGCATTTCAGCTCTCCTGGCCTACGATCTCGGCCTCGACGATCTCAGCTTCGACCACTTCTGCTTCGACCACTTCTGCTTCGACTGCTTCTGCTTCCGAAAGTTCCACGGAGCCTTCTTCGAATCCCTGGCCCATCGGCTCGGATTCCGTTGGCCCCAGGTCAATCGTTCTGCCATCAGAATCGACCGCACGGGCGGATGCAACGATCGCTTCCAATGCCTTGTTTCTCAGGATATCACCGGCCAATGACATGGCTCGCGAGCTATTCGAGAACGCCTCGTAGACCTCCTTGGGCTTGGCGGAGGATCGGGCCAGAGCCTCAATGGTGCCCGCCAGCTCCTCGGGGGTGACCTCCAGCCCCTCGGCCTTGGCTACCGCCTCCAAGACCAGCCGGGTCCGAATCGAGCGCCCGGCCTGCGACCGGAGATCGTCGAGGAATCGCTCTTGGTCGATCCCCGAAGCCTGGAGATAGTCGGCGATCGTGATGTCGTTCTCCTCGAGCTGGTGGGCAAACCGATGGAACAGGTCGTCCATCTCGGCTCTGACGAGCGCCTCTGGCAGGTCGACCTGTGCCTCGTCGACCAGGCCGTCGAGCGCCCTCTGCCGGAACCGGTTGGCCACAGCCCGCCGCTTGGTGACGGTCAGGCGCTCGGTCAACTCGGATTTGAGCTCCTCGATGGTGTCGAACTCGGTTACCTCGTTCACCCACTCGTCGTCGAGCTCGGGCAGGACCCGCGCTTTGACCTCGTTGACTTTGACATGAAAGGTCACGGACTCCCCCGCCCTGTCCCCAAATCCGCTGGGAAGTACCCCTGGAAAGCTGATTTCCTGCTCCGGTTCGGTGCCAATCAAGTGCTCATCGATTCCCTCGACGAGCAGCCCTGATCCCACCTCGTAAAGCACCTCCTCGGCGGTGGTTTCCGCGACGGGATCGTCGCCCGAGGTGGCATGGATGTCCACTGACACATAGTCCCCCATGCCTGCGGGCCTCTCCACCGTCTCGAGACTGGCGAATTGCTCCCGCATGCGCTGGAGGCTGGCCTCCAGATCGGCCTCGGAAAGCTCGGGGGCATCGATCTCGATGGTCCGGTCCTTGTACGCCGGAGGATTGTCGAGTTCAGGCCACAGGGTCACTCGCACCTCGGCGGTCACCCCTCCCTCGGCGTCGTCCACCTTCTCGAGGGTGGGGGTGACGGCCGGCGATAGCTGTGCCTCCTCCAGGATCGAACCGAGCTTTTTGGGGATCAATTCTTCGATCGCCTCGGTCCGCAGCCGTCCGGCGCCAAGCGCCGCCTCCACCACGGGTCGGGGAGCCTTGCCGGGCCGAAAACCAGGGATCTTGAGGTCCTTCGACAGCCTCCGGGCCGCCCCCGCCTTGGCGGCGTCGATCTCGGCCTCGGTCAGTTCCAGCCTCAGCAGCCGCTCGAAAGGGCCCGCCTCGGCAATTGTTTCAGTCATTGACTTCCTTTGGCTGCGTGCTGAGTGGGGAGTACCGAGCACTGGATACTGGCTTCAGGGTGACCGAGGGGACTTGAACCCCCGACCTCCAGGGCCACAACCTGGCGCTCTAACCATGCTGAGCTACGGCCACCATGTGGGGGCTTCTCCCCCCGGTACCCCCGGGAGGATTCGAACCTCCGGCCAAGAGCTTAGAAGGCTCCTGCTCTGTCCTCTGAGCTACGGGGGCAGACGACGTCTGTGGGCCATTTTCGTCGCCCAGCGACAGAAACAACCCAGGGTCGGCGGTCTGGGAGCGGGTGAAGGGAATCGAACCCTCACCACCAGCTTGGAAGGCTGGAGCTCTGCCATTGAGCTACACCCGCCGGCGCTCTGAAGTTTAGGGCCTCAACGATTCCGCAATGGCCAGGCTGGCCTCGAGGCTCAGGAGCGACTCGAGCCGATAGGTGATCCCACCGGCCTCCCAGACGAGGACGTTGCCCGTCAGCCGGGAGGCGTCGGCAACCATGTCGGATCGACCGGTCTCGAACCCGAAAACGTGCGGCCCGCCCGCCAGCCAGAACCCGGACACGCCGTTGACCATTACGCGGTCCACGGTGGTCCCCTCCAGAACGATCTTCTGGAAGAAGTCCTCGTCGAGGCTGGCCCGGAACTCGGCAATCAGCAGCCCGGTGCCGCTCTCCCCCACCTCGGGCAAACGATCCGAGGCCTCCCAGGCCAAGAACACTTGTGTTCCCAGTTCCCATTCCAGTACGAAGACGGCCGTGGAGGCCAGGTCGACCGCTGGTGGCCAATCGATCTGACTGGCCAGGTCGCGCAGGGCGGCCTCCGTCAGACGGTCAATCATGCGTTGGAGGCCTCACGACTGTTCGCAAGCGTTCG
>DATHSX010000414.1:0-2535 GCA_035463935.1 Acidimicrobiia bacterium
GGCTTCGCGCCCGGCTCGACTCATTGGCCCGGTTCTTCCAACAACTCGCTTTCGATCAGCGAATGACGGTGAACGGTGGTGGAGATGAGGGCCTGGATGGTGGCTGCGACCGGCAACGCGAGCACCACCCCCATCGCTCCCAGCAAAGAGCCCCCGGCGATGAGAGACCCGATGGTCACAGCCGGATGGATGGCCATGGTCCGGGCGGTGACTTTCGGGGCGATCAGGTAGTTCTCCAATTGCTGGTAGGCCACCAGGGCCACCACCACCCAGAGGGCGGTCAGTGGACTGACTGCCAGAGCGGTCAGCGCCGGAAGGATCATCCCCACATAGGTGCCGACCACGGGCACGAACTGGGAAAGCACCCCCATCCACACCGCCTGGGCTCCCGCCGACGGCACCCTCAGGGCCGTCAGGACTCCCCAGGTGAACGTCCCCGCCGCCAAGGCCAGGATCAGACGCGAGTAGAAGTAGCCCCCGGTCTTTTGGACAGAGATGTCCCAGATGTTGAGAGCCTCGCGCTGGCGATCGGGTGGGAGCACCGAAAGGATCGACCGCCGCCAGCGGGGGCCATCTGCCAGCAGGTAGTAGGCGAACAGGGAGACGGTCACCAGCTGGAAGATGGCCCCGAACACGGTGTTGCCCACAGCCAAGATGCCACCGGCGACCGTCGAGCCGTAACGCTGGATCAGACTCCCCAGGTCCTCGAACTGGGCGACGATCTCGGAGTCGACCAGATCGATCTGGAAGTAGCGCGAGGCCAGGGCTTGGAGGGCCTCGAGATAGTCGGGGACGTTCTCGATCAAGGCGGCCGCCTGGTCGATCAGAACGGGAATCAGCGTGATCAGAAAGCCGACGAAGAGAATGAAGACCCCGCCGAAGACAACCACGGTCGCTCGACGGCGCGGCCAATTCTTCTTGACCAGCCATTGCACCGCCGGCTCCAGAGCCACCGTCAGAAACAGCGCCAGGAAGACCATGTATACGAGTGCCCTGACCTGATAGAGGATGAGAACGGTGACTCCGGCCAGGGCCAGCACCCACACGACAATCAGCACTGCGTGTGGCAGCCACTGGGGCGATCGGGGCATACGGCGGCGGGCGGTCATCGTCGCGAGGTTAGAAACCAACCGCGGTGGCATTGGTGATCGGCGCGGGACGATTGCTATTCGATCGTGCTGCGCCCGATCCCCGCCGAGGCGACCGCTCCGCCCTCCGAGAGTATGGCCCGAGTCCTTTGCGGCCTCATCCGGCAGCGAGATGCTCGACCAGATCCCGCTCCTTGGGTCCCAGCCACGGTGGCGCACCCGCGGCAAGGTTCTCCGCCAAGTGCTGGGGGGAGCTGGTGGCCGGTATCACCGAATGGCAGCGCGGATCGGACAGGACCCATTTCAAGAGGGCTTGCGGCCAGGTAGTGACGCCAAAGGCGGCCAGGGGCCGCAATCGGGCAGGATCTGGTGGTCGGCGGAGCAGGCTGCCCTCGCCGAAAGGGCGCATCACCACCACCCCGATGTCGAGTTCCGCCGCCAAGGGCAGAATTCCTTGCCGGGCATGGTGCTGGATGGGGTTGTAGGGGATCTGAATGACATCCACCCGGCCGCTCTCCATCGCGGCCCGCAGCTGGCCGTAGGCGGCTTCCGAGTAATGGGTGGCGCCGATCGCTCTGACCCGGCCCGCCCGCTTCTCCGCTTCGAGCATTTCGGTCCTCGCCGGCCATGCCACCAGGTTGTGGACCTGGTAAAGGTCCACCCGCCCTCCGAAGTACCGCAAGGCAGCGTCGATCTGGCCCCTGGCCACCGTCGCGTCGGCCGACCACACCTTGGTCGCCACCAGCACCCGGTCGCGTACGGCGGCCACCGCCCGGCCCAGGACTCGCTCCGCCTCGCCGTACATGGGTGAAGAATCGAACAGGTCTACCCCACGAGCCACGGCCAGAGTGACGAGATCCGCCCGGTCACGCTCGGCCTTGCCCCCGCGCACATCGAAGGTTCGCCAGGTGCCCATACCCACCACCGCCGCCTCGAGGCCGGACCGGCCCAGGCGCCGGCGTTCGAGGACCGAGTCCGCCCTCACTGCCGCTTCCGGCGCATCAGGCGTTCCAGCGTGGGTGACTCGGAGAGCAAGGGTGGCGGGCTGCCGCTGGCTGCGGCCTCCTCGATCTTGCGCTCGATCCGCCGCCTCTCCCTGGTCCGGGCAGTCGTCAGACCTTCCCTCCAGGCCTCGCTATCCCCGGCCGAGATCACCAGACGCCGCAAAGCCACGTCGATCAGAAACAGCACCAGCGCCGCCGCCGCCAGCCAGGGCCAGATCGAAACCTCGGCGCGGCCCCGCACCGGGGCGGGATCGAAGACGGCTTGGGGAACAGGATCGAGGCGGCCGCCGGTCAACGCGGCCAGATCGCTTCCCAGAGTGGGGTCGGGCTCGCGAAAGGCGAACTCCTCCTCATAAGCCGACACCGCCCCTGAGCTCGAACTGACCTGGGATCCGTCGGGGTTGTCGACCGTTACCGACACCCAGTATGCCCCGGCGCCGGCG
>DATHSX010000415.1:0-4629 GCA_035463935.1 Acidimicrobiia bacterium
GGACCTCCGCCACCAGCTCGGGTCGCAGCGGGATGAAGGAGAGATCCTTGTCCGGGTTCCAGCGGCTGCCGGGGTAGGCGGTCGCTGCCTCCTCCGTCGCCGCCCAGGGATGCTCGGCCATCTCGATCACGTAGGGAGCCAGTTCGGCGAATAGCTCCCTGCGGCGGGCGGTAGGGAAGGAGGCGGCCACCCCGATCGGGATCAGACCACCGAACATCGCCTGCCATTCCTGGCCCGGCGCCTCATTGGCATATACGGCGAGCAGCAGCGAACCCACCGTGTCGCGGCTCGACTTGAAGGTGCGGTAGCCGGCCACGACACAATCGGCGGTGCGGTCGTGCTTGAGCTTGGCCATGATTCGCTTGCCGGGCTGATAGGTGCTGTCGGGGTGCTTCGCAATGATGCCGTCCACTCCGGCCCCCTGGAAGGCGACGAACCACTCCCGGGCGACGGCGATGTCGACGGTCAGCGGGGTCAGGAAGACCGCGCCGCCGGGGTGGTCGATCAGGGCTTCGAGCCTGCGGCGGCGTTCGCGGAACGGGGTTGACCGGAGGTCCTCGGTGCCCAGGGCCAGGAGATCGAAGACGATGAGGGTGGCCGAGGTCCGGGCGGCGAGCAGCTCGACCCGACTGGCGGCCGGGTGGAGGCGTTGCTGGAGCGAGAAGAAGTCGAGCTTGCCGTTGGCCGGGTCGGCGACCACGATCTCGGCGTCGACCACACATCGCTCGGGCAGGGTCGCCTTGATCGCCGCCACCACCTCGGGGAAGTAGCGGGCCATCGGCCGGTTGTTGCGACTCTCGATCCGCACCGCCTCACCGTCGCGGAAGACGAGCGAGCGAAACCCGTCCCACTTGGGCTCGTACCACCAACCGTCCGGCAGGTCGTCGACCAGCCGGGCCAGCATGGGTTCGACCGGCGGTGTCATCGGGAGGTTCATTGTTGGGAAGGTAGACCTGACGACATGGACCGGTCCTTTACATGTTGCGTTCCTGGCATCATCAATGCGGTCCGTTCAGCGGCCTGGAGGACGTCAAGGGCGACGGCCATGGAAGCTGCCACGCTGAGTCGAGACCAGTTCGTGCATCAAGTCTCCTCTCAGAGTCACTGCGAGATCGGCGCGGTCGACTCACCTTCAGTGACGGGGCACAGTCGCTACGTCGATTCCGTTTGCAGTCCGTCCCACGACCACTTCGGAAGGCTGAGACCGTCCGGGACATCGTCGGCGGACTCGGGATAGCGAGCCATGGTGGTGGTGGTCGCCCAGGCGAAGTAGTCATGGAGGATCCGGCCGAGCGCCTCGTCCGGGGCGATCTCGATGTCGATCAGTGCCTGGTCGAAGCAGGCAATGGCTCGCCGGTCCATCTCCTCATGGACACCGTTGCCACTGTGAACGCGAACCACCGCGCTCTCGTCGCCGAAGCTGTCGGAATAGCGAGAAGGCCCGCCCAGCGCCTCGGCCCAATAGGCGGCCAGCCGCTCGCTGTGCCGGGGATGGAATCCGTGACTGAAGGCGTGGCTGACCACCTCGTCGGCCATCACGCGGGAATGCCACGCCTCGGCCAGTCGCAGCAGCCCCTCATCTCCGCCGGTTGCTTCGTAGACGCTCTGCACATGCAGAACCTACGCGATTCGAGACTTGCCGCACGCTGGGAGTGGACCGAGCTGTTCGAGGCGATCGTCGAGGCCGGCGCGAAGGGCGGTCTGGTCCCCCACTGGGCGTCCCGGATGGCGTTGTCCCTGTGCGCCTCAGTCTGGAGACGTCAGAGCAGCGGATTGACCCAGCGGATCTCGGTGAAGCGGGCGAAGTCCGAGTCGTTGGACACCATCGTCAGTCCGTATTCCACACAGAGGGCTGCCAGCACCGCGTCCGTAACCAGATTGCCCCGCATGTCGAGATCGGTGATGAGCCTGCCCAGAATCTGGCGGTGGCCGAAGGACGGATCCGGGATCCACGTTGCGGGAGCGTCCAACCATCCTTCGACCAGCTCCCAGGCGGCCGCCGGGGTCAGAGGGTTCTCGAGCGCCCGCGGGTTAGTAACGATCCGGAGGAAGGCCCACACCGACTGCCAGGGAATCCCGATCCTCTGGGTTCCGTTGAGGGCAGCTTCGAGCCAGGTCCGCGCGCGTTGGTGATGCGGGCTCGTCTCGTCCACCGAGTAGAGGAGGATGTTGGCGTCGACCAGCATCCGTCACCGAGCATCCGGGCCCTCGAGCACCTCGAGAGCCTCGGCCACATTGGAGACGTCGATCCTCAGGCCGAGCCGGTAAGTCTTCTGCACGAACGCGACCGAGTCGCGACGGGCCAGCAGACCCCTCCGGACCAGCTCATTCACCGCCTCCGAGACCCCCATCCCCGTCTCCCGACGGAGCTTTTGGATGGCGGCTGTGGTGTCTCCGTCGAACTCCACCGTCGTTCGCATGCGAGGACTCTAGCATGCGCATGCACAAATCGTGGCACGAGAGTGCAGGGATCCGTCCCAACTTCGGCGTACGACCAATCGTCGGGCGAGGCCTCCACCAGTCGGGCCAGCATGTTGCCACCGGGGTTGTGGCCCTCGAAGCCGGTGAAATCAGACCTGCGACGAGGGCATAGTCGCGCCGGTTAAAGGCGTCTTCCAGCCGACGGACCTTCTCGATATTCCTCTCGACAGTATCCACAGCCGCACCTTGCCAGGGTCCGAGCCTACTTCTGAGTGTTGTGCAGGTTCAAGGCTCGGCGGTCCCACGCGATGGGAAGCAATCGCCAGGAGTCTGGAGGCAGCCCTTGGGAGAACTGGTTTGCCGTGATCGGCGGGAGCATCGCGGGAGCGGCAATCCCTCCGGTCGGCCGGGAGGTCTCCGGAGGCCGGGATTCTCCATTGGATGTCCCAGTCACCACCGGCTACACCATCGTCGGCGCCCACTCGATGGCGGATGCCGAGAAGCTGCTGGTGGCCTGCGCCTTCAGCAGCTTCGAGATCCACGAGACGATGAAGACCCAGCCCGGCTACCAGATTCGATTAGGGGAGTGGTACCAATCCTGCGTCCCCCTCGAGACGAAACGCCACCTCGCCGGGTTCGTCGTCGATGTTCCACTCCTCGAAGAAGGAGTTGGCGCCTTCGGCAGATTCCCACTCGGCGATCGCCACGAATAGCGACTGGTCCTTCGTGTACCACGCGCGGTGAAAACGACAACCGTGGGAGCGGGCGCTCTCCTGCATCGCGGCCGTGATGCCAGTAAGGCGTTTGTTGTAGAGATCCTCGGCGCTGCGGCCGTCGCTCGTCGGACTCGGCACTTGGAACAGGGCCCAGATGGGAAGCCTCCGATGTCGGGTGATCAAGTATTAATCGTCGCCGGGCTATTTTTCCTCGGGTTCTAGCGGACAAATACTGTCCGTGACTGCGGCAATGATGGAGCCGAACAGGTCGTACGCGGTGGTGATGATGGACACGATTGAATGGTTGCTCGACTCGGATCCCGCAATTCGCTGGCAGGTCATGCGGGACCTCCAAGGCAAGCCTGCTCAGGAGGTGGCAGTGGAGCGAGCCAAGGTGGAGACGCAGGGTTGGGGAGCAACACTGCTTTCGCTGCAGGATCCCAAGGGGCAATGGGCGACCGACCTGCAGCCGCCAAGCTGGCCGGATGGGGAGTTACCCGCCGTAACCACCCGCTCGCTGCTGCGTGAACTACACAGCGTCTCCCTTGACGAGATGGCCGGTTTCCTTGAAATCGACACGGCGACCCTGCGCGACTTTGAAGAAGGACGAGAACAACCGGGCGATGAGCGGCTCCACAAATACGGGTCTGTTCTTCGATGGTTTCGAAATGCCATCGGCACTCTCAAACCTGAGTGGATCTCGACCACCTGGACCCTGTCCCTGCTCCGGGACATGGGGCTAGATCCGGTGAGCCGGTCTGCCCGTCGGGCGGTGGCCCTTGTTCGTGAGAACAGCCGCTGGGACCATGATGGCCAGGCCTACTTCGACGGAGAAGTGGAACCCTGCATCAACGGAAGGACCGTGGCCATCGGCTCCTATTTTGGCGAGAACGTCGACGGCATCGTCAAACGCCTCCTCGGTGAACAGCTCGAAGACGGCGGCTGGAACTGCGAGGCGGAGCGCGGTTCTGTCCGGGGATCGTTCAACTCAACGATCGAAGTTCTCGAGGGGTTGCTCGAATACGAACGAGCGCAGGGCACCTCGCCCGACGTGGCCCAGGCGCGGCAACGAGGCGAGGACTATCTCCTTAAGCGTCGCCTCCTGCGACGCCTCTCCACTGGCGAGATCATCGATACCGCCTGGAGCAAGTTCTCCTATCCACCGCGTTGGCATTACGACGTGTTGCGGGGCCTCGATTACCTGCGAAGTACCGGTGTCGTACCCGACGACCGAGCCGGGGAAGCGATCGAGCTTGTGAGAACCAAGCGCACGGCGGATGGCCGCTGGCTTCTCGAGAACACCCATCCAGGTCGGGTCCATTTCGCCATGGACGAAGGCGATGGCAAGCCCAGCCGTTGGAACACCCTGCGTGCGCTGAGGGTTCTCGCCTGGGCAGGCGATTAGAGCGGCCTCGCTGGGGGCTCAGCCCCTTTAGCGAAGACAGGCAACGGCGAGCCCGCTTGTTCGACGGACAGATCGCGAAACATGGAC
>DATHSX010000416.1:0-3843 GCA_035463935.1 Acidimicrobiia bacterium
AGGCCAGTTCCGCCGCCATTCGGCTGGCGGTGGTGCCATCGGTCGGTAGCACGATGCGAAGGGGCCTCCACCCCGGGTCGATCGAACCACCTCGCACGACCAGCGAGGGCACGGGCGCCAGGCGCACGATCTCGTCGACCACCCCTCCGAACAAGACCTCTGAGGTGGAATCGATCTCGGTAGCCCCGAGCACGACCAGGTCATAGTCCAGCTGCGCTTCGGCCAGCACCGCCGCCACCGGATCTTTGGCTTCGACGATCCGTCGGGTGACGTTGGTGTTGGAGCCGAACAGCGTCTCGACCTCAGTCAGGAACTCGGCGACCCGGGCGCGGTCCCCCCGGCTTCCGACGGAGAGCAGCGTCACCGCCAGGCTCCGCGTCGCGGCCAGGGCCCCCAGCAAACGGGCCTCGATCGACTGCGCCCCTCCGAGGACACTGCCGCGGGGGCGTATCGGCAGAAGCACCCGGCGGATCCCCGCGACGAGCGATCCCTCGGACGTTTCCTCCAACCGCAGCCGGGCCACCTCCTCGTCCTCGGGTTCGATGCGCCGGATGAGGGCCCGCAGGGCGAATGGGGCCATCAACGAGGTGACCACCGCCATGAGCACGATCATCGAAAAGACCGCCTGGGAGAGGATGCCAAGAGAGAGACCTACGGAGGCAACGATGATTTCGACCGCCCCCCGGGCGTTGAGCCCGGCTCCGAAGGCGAGAGCAGTCATGTGGGGCTGGCGACTCAGGAATCGGGCTCCGAGATAGGCGCCCATCACCTTGGCGAACGTGGCCACCAGGATCACCAGCACCGCCAGGCGCAGCAAGCGAGGATCGGCCAGCCCGGAGACGTCGACTTTGAGCCCGGCGACAGCAAAGAAGATGGGAGCGAACACACTGAGGGCGATCGTCTCCAGCTTGCGGATCACATCCTGAGGGAGGCGGCGCATCTGGCCGAAGAGAATGCCGATGGCGAAAGCCCCCAACACCGGTTCTAGTCCCAGCCACTGGGTGAACGCGCCCCAGGCAAACGCCAGGGCGATCACCAGGGTCAGGACTCGATCCCGACTGCGCAGCCGATCCTGAACGAAGAAGAGCCCGCCCCTGACGACCAGGCGTCCGACCACGGCGGTGGCGACGACGAAGAGCACCACCGTGGCAATCGTCCGGCCGACGTGAAAAGGGCTGAGGGTCCCGGAATCGGCCAGGCCGACGACGATCCCGAGCAGGGACCACCCGACCAGATCCTCGATCATCGCCACCGCCAGGATGGTCTGGCCGATGTTGCGCCGAATGATCCTTAGCTCGATCAGGACTTTGGCCAGGACCGGGATCGCCGCGATCGACATGGCGGTGGCGAGGAAGAGAGCGAACACCAGCCGCCGGTCAGGATCGACGAGCAGGTCGGCCGGGAAGAGCAACCCGAGCACCAGGCCGCTCGTGAAAGTGAAAGGAATGCTCACTGCTGCGACGCCCAGGGCAGTGCCGCCCTTCCGGCGGATCAGACCGAGGTCTGTCTCGAAGCCGGTGACCACGAGGAGCAGCATCACCCCGACCAGCGCCACCATTTCCAGCAGTTGACCCTGCACCACGGTCTGGGGTACCACCCAGGCGGCGAGGCCCGGGGCGAACGTTCCCAGAACCGAAGGACCCAGCACCACTCCCGCCAGGATCTCTCCGATCACCGAGGGCTGCCCGACCCGCTGGAAGAACTCGCCCAGAAACCGGGCCACGCCGAGCAGCGCGGCCAGCGAGACCAGGACCTGCAGGACATCGGTATGCGGGGCCGCCATGAACGGCTCTGTCAACCGCGGGTCTCCTTCGCTGTCTGCCTACGGGGTTAGCTGACGGGCTCGGGCCGGAAGGCCGCCCTACCCGGCACCGGTCGGTCCGACCTGCCGGGATTCGCCCCAAGTCTTTGGGTTCCCCGTCTCTTCCCGCCCGGGAAGGGTTCGGCGCGAGGCGAGAGTAGCGCCGAGACGGTTCTCATCAGGCGGGCGCGAGCTGGAGATTCTCCAGGCGCTCCCAGATCACCGCCGTGTTGCCGAGATACGAACGGGGATCGAAGCAGGTCTGAAGGCGACTGCGGTCCAGGATGACCCGCTCATCCGCAGCGAGCAGGTCGAGCAACTGATCACCGGTATCCCATGCCTTCATGGCGTTCTCCTGGATGATCCGGTAGGCGGAGTCTCTCGTCATGCCAGCCTCGACCAGCGCCAGCAGGACGCCTTGGCTGTAGACCAGGCCGTGGGTGGCTTGCAGGTTGAAGCGCATCCGCTCCCGGTCGACCACCAAGCCCTCGATGAGGGTCCGCATGCGCACCAGCATGTAATGCAGGGCGATGCAGGCATCGGGCAGCACCACCCGTTCCGCCGAGGAGTGGCTGATGTCGCGTTCGTGCCAGAGGGCCACGTTCTCTAACCCGACCTGGGCGTATCCCCGCAACAGACGGGCCATCCCGGTGATGCGCTCGGAGATAACCGGGTTGCGCTTGTGAGGCATGGCGGAAGAACCCTTCTGGCCGGCGCCGAAAGGCTCTGTTACCTCTCCGACCTCCGATCGCTGGAGGTGGCGGATCTCGGTGGCGATGCGCTCCAGGGACGCTCCGACCAGGGCGATGGTGGAGAGCAACCGGGCGTGACGATCGCGCGCCACCACCTGGGTGGAGGCGGATTCGATCCCGAGGCCCATGCGAGTACATACGTATTCTTCGACGGCGGGTGGAACATGGGCATAGGTGCCCACGACGCCGGAGATCTTTCCGACCGCCACCTCCCGGCGTGCCTCGAGCAACCGCTGGTGGTCCCGGGCCAGTTCGAATGCCCAGCCGGCCAGCTTCAGGCCGAAGGTGGTGGGTTCGGCCCAGATGCCATGGGTGCGGCCCAGCATCACGGTATCCCGATCCTCCCGGGCCCGGGCCTGAACCACCCCCACCAGATCGGCCACCCGCCCGGCCAGCACATCGGTAGCTTGGGCCATCAGCGCCCCTCCCGCCGTGTCGAGGACGTCGGAGGAGGTGAGTCCATAGTGGACCCATTCCCCGCCCGCGGGCATGGCTTCCCCGAGAAGGTCGACGAAGGCCGCCACATCGTGATCGGTGATGCGTTCCCGCTCTGCCACCTCGTCAGGAGTGGGGGTGCGTCTGGTGGCCAGATCCCGGGCCGCCTCGGGGGGAACCCGTCCCAATCGGGCCCAGGCCTCCAGGGCCAGCGTTTCGACCTGCTTCCACAGCTCGAGCTTGTGCGCCTCGCCCCAGACCTCGGCCATCTCGGGCAGGGAGTAACGGGAGATCATCGCGGGCAGGAGGCTAACCCCCGGATTCCTGCCCTTACCCTGTACGCCATGGGTCGCCTCACTATTGGCCAAGCGCGCCGGATCGCGCTCGCCGCTCAGGGCTTTGCCGATCCGCGGCCTACCGGGAGGGTTGACCTCCGCCATCTCCGGAGGGTGGTCAACCGGGTGGGGGTGGTGCAGCTCGATTCGGTCAATGTGGTGGCCCGGGCCCACTACCTGACGTTCTTCGCCCGTCTGGGCAATTACCCCATGCACCTGGCCGATCGCATCGGTTGGAAGACAGGCGAGCTGGTCGAATATTGGGCGCACGAGGCCGCCTTGATCCCGGTCGACCACTGGCCGCTGTTCCGACACCGGATGGAGCGGAACTGGCACTGGCCGTCGATGGACCGGTGGATGGCGGACCATCCGGGGGTGATCGAGCAGGTGTTGGCCGAGGTCAGGGAGAGAGGCCCGTTGCGGCCTGGCGATCTCGACAACCACGCCAACTCCGGAGGCGGTCCGTGGTGGGACTGGTCCGATGCCAAGCTGGCGCTCGAGGCGCTGTTCTTCACCGGTC
>DATHSX010000417.1:0-3333 GCA_035463935.1 Acidimicrobiia bacterium
CATCTCGTGCTGGCCGCGACCCCACTCCCCCTTGGAATTCTCGACCGGCACCCCCGAAGCGGCCAGGTTGCGGCGGACGGTGCCGTTGTAGCGCTCCTCCCGCGCCCCCTGGAGCAGGTGGTAATCCTCGATGTACCAGCCGGCGGGCGTCAGATCCTGGTACTTCCGGGCGGCGGCATCCCGATAAGACTCTTCGAAGATGAAGTACTCCAGTTCGGAGGCACCTTTGGCGCCATAGCCCGAGGCTCCTGCCCTCTCCAACTGGCGGCGGAGGATGGTTCGAGGGGCAACAGCCACAAGGTCATGGTCCCGGGGGTCGTGCAGATCGCACAAGACCATCGCGCTGCGGTCCAGCCACGTCGCCTGTCGGAGGGTGGTGAGATCCGGCACCATGTGGAAGTCGCCATAGCCCGACTCCCAGTTCGCATAGCTGTACCCGGGAACCGGCTCCATCTCCATATCCGCCGTGAGCAGGTAGTCGCAGGCATGGGTGCCTTCCCCGGCAATCTCATCGAGGAAGTGATGGGCATCGAACCGCTTGCCGTGAGCGCGCCCATAGTGATCGGTGAAAGCGACCACGACGGTGTCGATCTGGTCATCCTGGACCAGCGCCGCCAGCCCGTCTTTGGTCAGCATTCCCCGCATCGTCCGCCCTCCTCGCTCGCGCCAGATTGCGGGCCGGAAGGCTAGGCCTTCCCTGCGGCAGCCGGGGCCGTCCCTGCGGCAGCCGGGCCGCGGCGCGCCCTCGAGCTGTCCTCAGGCCCTGGCCAGACGACGGTTGAGCGCATCCAGCACCGCCTTGGCAGTAGCGACCACGGGATCCCCACCCAGGATCAGGGCACTGCCGACCAGGTCCCTCCCGTTCTCACGTACCTGGGCCAGGGCGATGCGGAGCTGACCCAGATCGGAGGTCCCGACCGCATTCAGGTCCAACTGCATTTCCGGGACCAGGGCTTTGACCGCCTTCAGGGTGGCTTCCCCTACCAGACGGAAGCGATGGGCCGGGTCGCCGTCGCCCTCGCTTCGACCGACGAAGCGTCCGTGACCGGCAGTGAGGGTGACCTCGATCACCACTCGCTTCCCCATCATGCGCTGATCGATCGAGGAAAGGGCGGGACGCAAAGTCATGGCGTCCGGAGGGTAACCGCACCGCCCATCGGTATCGCCCGGCGAGACCGGGCAGGGGTGGTTTATTGTCGCTCGGTCCGCCTAACTCCAGGAGGAGTAATGATCAAGGAGTTCAAGGAGTTCATTGCCAAGGGCAGCCTGGTCGATCTCGCCGTGGCGTTTGTCATGGGTCTCGCCTTCGCCGGTCTGGTGACAACCTTCATCTCGAGGATCGTCAACCCGTTGCTGGGGATGATCTTCAACGTCTCCAGCCTGGAGAACACGTGGACGTTCGGAAGGGTCGACGAGGCAACCGGCCTCCCCGCCGGGAGCGTGGGAGCCTTCGTCGGGGCGATCATCAATTTTCTGGTGGTGGCTTTCGTGATGTACCTGGTGGTGAAGGCATACAACCGCATGAGAAGGCCGGCAGAAGCCGCGGCCCCCTCAGAGGACACCGTGCTCCTGCGCGAGATTCGCGATTCGCTCAGACGGCCCTGACGACTCCCCCTCCCTGGAACCGGGCCGCCAGGAGCAGGCCCCGGTTCTGTTTGTTGACTACCGGTTCGAGTTGGTTGACTACCTGTTCTTACCCGTTATCCTGTAATGCATGGTACCTAGGAGCGCAGGGCAGGACCGCAGCTCCCAGCTCTTGAAAGGAGTCCTCGACATGTGCCTTCTGGCGGTCATCTCCGAGCAGCCGTCCTATGGCTATGAGATGGCTCGAAAGCTGCAACGGCGGGGCCTGCACCTGGTCTCGGAGGGAAGCATCTACCCCTCCCTTTCCCGGCTTCAAAAGCAAGGGCTGGTGGAGGGTTATCTGGTGGAGTCCGCCGGAGGCCCGGCCCGGAAGTATTACCGCCTTGCTTCCCCCGGTCGGGAGGCGCTCCGGACCTGGACGGCCGACTGGCGGGCGCTCGAGGCCGGAGTTGACGGCGTGCTCAATGGAGATGCTCATGGCTGATGCCGTTGAGCACATGCAGGTGGTGTCCGACTGCGAGCGGTACTGGCGGGCGACCGGAGTCCCCCGTCGAGCCTTGGCCGATATGCGCCTCCAGCTCGAACAGCATCTGACCGATGCGCAGACCGAGGGGCGATCGCTCTCGGATGTGATCGGCCCCGACCTGGCCGAATTCGCCGAGACGTGGGCTGCCGAGTACCGCGAGCGAGCCCCCGCGTCCGCTTGGGACGAGGTGGCTTCGGGCCGCCACGCCCGCCGACGCTCCCAGCGTCGCGAACTGGCCGGTTACGCACTGGCCGCCGGGGCGGTGGTGGCAGCAGTGGCAATTGCATCTAGCGGAGGTGAACGAGTGGAAAACGAAACCTGGCGATGGCTGTGGACGGGATTGGCCGTGGTGATGGGGATCGGCGAGATCTTCACCGCCGGCTTCTTCTTGCTGCCCTTTGCCATCGGGGCCGCGGCGGCGGCGGTCCTCGCCTGGTTGGGAGTGGCGATTCTGGCGCAGTGGCTGGTGTTCTTTGGCGTCTCGCTATTTGCCCTGGTGTATCTCCGCCGGTTCATCTCCCATCAGGACGACCGCGACCAGCCGCAGGTCGGCGCCAACCGGTGGGCCAATACCACCGGGCTGGTGCTGGAGGCCATCGACCCGCTCAGCTCGCGCGGGATGGTGCGGATCGGTGGTGAAGAGTGGCGAGCGACCTCCGACGAACCCATTCCGGCCGGAGCCCAGATCGTGGTGCGGGAAGTCCGCGGAGCCCACCTGGTGGTCTCGCCCATCGAATGAGCCGGTGCCCAAGGTTTGCGAACGTTCTTCCGGGTAGGAACAGAGAAAGAGAGAGATGATGGATCCAGTAGTCCTCTTGTTCGTGGTCATGGCGGCGGGCCTGATCCTGGTCGCCGCCACCGGCTTTCGAGTCGTGCGACCCTTCGAGCGGGGGCTCATCGAGCTCCTCGGGAGATATGAGAAGACGGTCGACTCGGGGCTGCGGTGGGTCATGCCCTTCGTCAAGCGGCTCATCAAGGTCGATATGCGCGAGCAGGTGGTCGATGTGCCGCCCCAGGAGGTGATCACCAAGGACAATGTCGCCGTGACGGTGGATGCCGTCATCTACTACGAGGCCACCGACCCGGTGAAGTTGAAGTACAACGTGGCCAACTTCGTCCTCGCCGCCACCAAACTGGCCCAGACCAACCTCCGCAACGTGGTCGGCGATCTCGACCTCGACACCGCTCTGACCTCACGCGACATCATCAACGCCAAGCTCCGT
>DATHSX010000418.1:0-1539 GCA_035463935.1 Acidimicrobiia bacterium
CCTCCCCGCGAGCCTGGCCGTCCCGTACATCGAGGGCCGCGAGTACCCGCCCGATCGGGGCCACCTCCTCGAGGGCCTCAGGCCTCGTCACGGCCGCAGTGCCCATGACCACCCGGGCGGCACCCGCCGCCAGGGCCTCCCCGGCGACTCGCGCATTCCTGATCCCCCCTCCCACTTGAAACGGAAGACCGGCCGCGGCGAATCTCCTCCAGAGCGCAACATCGGGCACCCCCGAGCGGGCGCCCTCCAAATCGACCAGGTGGACGAGCGTCGCCCCCTGTTCGATCCAGCTCTCCGCCATCGCCACCGGATCGTGGCCGTAGATGGTGACTTGATCGTAAGCGCCCCCGAGCAGGCGGACCACCCTGCCGCCTAGGACATCTACCGCCGGTATCACATCCAAATTGACCTTCGCTCTCACCCAGGTTAGTGTGTTATCACGCTAACACGCTGATACAGATGACCCTGACTCAAGACTGGCAAACCGGGGACACCTCCGCATTGTTCGAGGCCGTCTTGGTCCTCCGCACCGAAGACGAGGCGGCAGCCTTCTTCCGGGATCTCTGCACACTGCAAGAGCTCGCCGACCTCTCCCACCGGTGGGCGGTCGTCCGGCTGCTCGACGAGCATCTCCCCTACCGTCTGATCTCCGAGGAGACGGGCGCCTCCACCACCACGATCACGCGGATCAATCAATGGCTCCTCCATGGCGCCGGCGGCTACCGGCTGGTGCTCGATCGGCTCCGTCAGAGGCGGCGATGATCAAGCTGGCGGTTCCCAACAAGGGGCGCCTGCAGCAGCCCACCATCGATCTCCTCCGGACGGGCGGTCTCTCGTTTGAAACCACCGACCGCGCCCTCTCGGTGGCAGCCCGCAACGCCGAAGTGGAACTGCTGTTCGTACGGACCGAGGACGTGCCCGAGCTGGTCAATGACGGCGTCGCCGACCTGGGCATCACCGGTCAGGACCTCCTCGCCGAGTACGGGACCGCCCTGGAGGTGGTGGCCGAGCTCGGTTATGGCCGCTGCCGGCTGGCCGCCGCAGTCCCCGCCGCCTCGGTCGTCGAGAATGTCGAAGACCTGGCGGGAATGCGGATCGCCACCGCCCATCCGCGGGTCACCTCCCGTTTTTTTGCCGACCGCGGCATCGATGTGATGGTGGTGCCGCTGCGCGGCTCGGTCGAGGTCGCCACGAAATTGGGAGTGGCCGACGCCATTGTCGATCTGGTTTCCACCGGCTCCACCCTGATGGTCAACGGGCTGCGTGAGATCGGGCTGGTCCTGGCATCCCAGGCCGTGCTGGTCGCGCTTCCCGCCACCGGAAACGGTGCCGCGGCTCGGGTGGCGACCGCCCTCCGAGCCGTGGTGGCAGGCCGGGGCAAGCGCTATCTCCTCCTCAACGCCCATGCCGATGCGATCGACTCCATCGCCCGGCTCATCCCGGGCTTGGAGGCACCGACGATTGTGCCCCTGGCCGAGGAGGGCATGGTGGCGATCCACTCGGTGGTGGCGGCCGACGACATCTGGAACCTGCTTCCTC
>DATHSX010000419.1:0-6301 GCA_035463935.1 Acidimicrobiia bacterium
AATCGAGTTCGTCCATGCCGTGGACGGGATTAGTTTCGAAATAGCGGCGGGCGAATCCTTGGGCCTGGTGGGGGAGTCCGGCTGCGGCAAGTCGACCACCGGTCGGATGCTCACCCGCCTGATGGAGGCCACCAGCGGCCAGATCTTCCTCGCCGAAAACGGCTCCATGGTCGACGTCGCCCATATCAGCCGGGAAGGGATGCGCACCTTCCGACGCCGGGTCCAGATGATCTTCCAGGACCCCTACGAGTCGATGAACCCCCGGCGCACCATCTACGACACCGTGGCCGAGCCGTTGACCGTGCAGGGGCTCGGCACGGTTACCGAGCGGGAGGTGAAGGTCGCCGCACTGCTCCAGATGGTCGGTCTGACCCCGCCGGAGACGTTCATGTTCCGGTACCCCCACGAGCTGTCGGGTGGGCAGCGACAGAGGGTGGCGGTCGCCCGGGCCCTGGTCATCGACCCCAAGTTCGTGGTGGCGGACGAACCGACCTCGATGCTCGACGTCAGCATCCGCATCTCGATCATGGATCTGATGCTGAAGCTGGGGAGCGAGTTCGACGTCTCCTACCTGTACATCACCCATGACCTGGCGGTGGCCCGTTACATGTGCGATCGGATCGCCGTGATGTACCTCGGCAAGATCGTTGAGCTGGCCGAATCCGAAGAGCTCCTCTCCAATCCGCTCCACCCCTACACGAAGGCCCTGCTGTCGGCGGTGCCCGTGCCTGATCCGGCAATCAAACGCGCCCCGGTGGAGATCAAGGGTGGGATCGGCAAGGCCGTGAATCCCCCGCCGACCTGCCGGTTTCTCGAGCGCTGTCCAATAGCGACCGAATACTGCCGCACCCATGACCATCCTCCCCTGGAGGACAAAGGCAACGGGCACTACGTAGCCTGCCACCTGGTTGAAGTTGGGGCGGCCTGAAGACGGCGACTGGCGACTGGCGACCAGCCACTAACGAGCTGCGGTGCCGGTTGCCAGAAGCCAGAAGCCGGTCGCTGTGATCTTCACCCTTCCCAACCTCGTATCAGGGTTGCGGCTTTTGGCCGTCCCGTACTTTTGGTATGTCCTGATTGCCCAGGAGCGGGTGGGCCTGGCGGCGGCGCTGATCTTCGTAATTGGCTCGACCGACTGGATCGACGGCTACCTTGCTCGCCGGCTCAACCAGACTTCGGAGCTGGGCAAGTTCCTCGACCCCCTGGCCGATCGATTGATGATCGCCTCGGCCCTGGTGGGTGGCCTCATCGCCTCGGTGTTGCCAGCAGTGATCGGCTGGCCCCTTCTCGTCAGGGAAGTCCTTGTTGGAATAGGGACGCTCGCCCTGGCCGGCCGGGGCGGAGGCAGGCTGGAAGTGCGCTGGTTGGGGAAGACGGCCACCTTTGCCCTGTATGGCGCCATCCCCTCCTTCTACCTGGCGGAGGCCGGGATCGTGCCGTGGTTGTTCGGGCCGCCCGCGTGGATCTGCGGGGTCATAGGCCTCCTGATGTATTGGTGGGTGGCCGTGCAATATGCCGGCGACATTGTCACTCGCCTCCGATCGGTAAAGTCCCCCTCCCAACCCGACCGGCCCAGCGAAGCTCACTAGAGGAGACCGATGCAGATACCCGAGCACCTCAAGTACACCACCGAACATGAGTGGGTGGAGCTGATCGGAGACAGCACGATCCGGGTGGGCATCACCGACTATGCCCAGGATGCGTTGGGAGATGTCGTCTTCGTCCAGCTTCCGAAGATGGGTGGCGAGCTTGCCAGTCATGCCCTGCTGGCCGAGGTCGAATCCACCAAGTCGGTCGCGGAGGTGTATGCCCCGGTCCAAGGGATCGTCTCCAAGGTCAACGAGCTGTTGACGACCCGGCCGGAGCTGATCAACCAGGATCCTTACCACGAGGGCTGGTTCTGCGAACTCGAGATCACCGACCGTTCCGCCCTTGACGGCCTGCTCGACCCCGCGGCGTATAGAGCGCTGACGGAGTGATCAGTAGGCGGTAGGCACAAGGACGGGACTGGATCTGCCGGCTGCCAGCCCAGGAAACACGTCTCAGCCAGCATCTACCATGCCCTGATGCAGTGTCCACACTGTGATGCCCTCCTCGACACCACCGCTACCACCTGTCCCCAGTGCGGGCTGGTGTTGGACACCGAGCCGACGGTGGCCTACATCGAGCTGCCCGACCCCGAGCACCCGTTGACCCCGGAGGAGGCGGCCAGCGTCGATGGGATCACTGGATGGGCCCTGGTGGTCGAGAAAGGCCCGCGGGCGGGCTTGACCTTCATGCTTCACCCCGGCGAGATCATGGTCGGGCGTCACCCCGATTCCGACATAGTCCTCGACGACGTGACCGTTTCCCGTCGGCACTGCCGATTCTCGGCGAGCACCAACCATCTCCGGGTCGAAGACGCCGGATCCACGAACGGCACCTACGTCAACGAGGCGCGGGTGGACGAGGCCGAACTGGGGCCGGGCGATGAGGTCTTGATAGGGCGCTTCCACTTCCTCGTGGCCCGGGGCGATGGCTGAAGAGCCTCTCTCCATAGGCGATGTCATCAACCTGCTCAGGGATGACTACCCCGACGTGTCGGTGTCCAAGATCCGCTTCCTCGAGGCTCAGGGGCTGATAAGTCCGGGACGCTCGCCGGCCGGGTACCGGCAGTTCGGACCGGCCGAGGTCAAGCGGCTGCGCTACATCCTGGGCCTGCAGCGTGATCACTTCCTGCCCTTGAAAGTGATCAAATCGAAACTGACGCTATGGGAGCGAGGGGATGACGGCCAGCGCGGGGAAGGCGAGCTGGCGGTCGATCCCGAAAGAGAGCCACTGACCAGGGCGGATCTGGTCCGCCGCAGCGGGTTGAGCGCCCTGCAGCTCGAGGCCCTGATCGCCCATGGTCTGATCGTTGCCGACGGTGGCGGCGGTGCGGAGCTGTTCCCGGGCTGGTCCCTCCCCGCTTGCATCGAGGCGCGACAACTCCTCGAACTTGGTCTGGAGGCCCGTCATCTTCGTCAGGTACGGCTGGCCGTGGAACGCGAGGCCGACCTGCTGAATCAGCTGTTGAGCCCCATGCTGGCTTCGGCCCAGAGCGAGGTTCGCACCCGCGGCCACGAGGTCCTGGAGGAAGGAGCCGAGGCGGTGGCTTCGTTGCACCGGATCCTCCTCACCGCTCAGTTGCGGGATCGCCTGAGCGAATGAACCGGGCCGCATGTCATCGCTGGGTCGTGGGCATCATTTCCGCCCTGGTGCTCAGCCTGCCCGGGGTCGCCAGGGCCGTCCCTGCCCCCTGGGAGCCGCTGCCGCCCCGGCAGGGCTGGATGGTTGCACCCGTGCCGGCCTTGTCCGCTCCTTCGTGGATTCTCTATGACGAGACCGCCGACTGGGTCGTCGCTTCTGCGAACCCTGACGCCCGCCGACCACTGGCCTCGACCACCAAGATGATGACGGCCCTGGTGGCGGTAGACCACGCCGCCTTCGATGACCTGGTGACGGTCTCGGCTGCCGCCGCCGAGGCCGGTGAGGCCGAGATCGGCCTCGTCGCGGGCGAGACCGTGCGCATGGACCAACTTCTCACGGCCATGCTGGTCCGGTCGGCCAACGACGCGGCCCAAGCGATCGCCGAGCACGTCGCGGGCTCTCCGGAGGGTTTTGCCGACTTGATGAATGAGAAGGCGGACGAGTTGGGGCTGGCCAATTCCCATTTCACCAATCCTCACGGACTCGACGACACCGACCACTACTCGTCCGCCGCCGACCTACTTCTGATCTCCCGGGCAGTTCTCGCCAACCCGCAGCTGGCGGCGATGGTCAGGTCGGTTCGGGTCGATTTTCCCCCCGCTCCCGACGGCACCCTGCGCGGCGGCCCGGCCACCAACGAGTTGCTCGAAACCTATGCCGGTGCCATGGGGGTGAAGACCGGCTTCACGTTCCAGGCGTCCCTGGTCCTGGCGGCCGCGGCCGAGCGGGAGGGACGCCGCTTGTACGCGGTGGTGATGGGCTCCGAGGGAGCACGGGGACACTTCCTCGATGCCACCCACTTGCTCGACTACGGATTCGGGAAGGCCATCGTTCCCCCGGTCAAAGCGGCGACGGCGGCTTCCACGCGCCTGGCGGCCGAGGCCCGGATCGAGACGCTCGCCTGGCTGGGCGCGGCGGGCTTGCTCGTCGGCCAGGACCTGGCCACCCCGGCCCCCCCCGACGTCTTTCGACGGGAGATCGCCGAGGTTCCCGGGTGGAGAGACGCCTTCTCCTGGGTGCCTCGCTACTGGGCATGGCTCGCCGGTGACCGCTGACCTCCCCGTTACCGAGGTCATTACTGCCTCCGACGTGGCGACCCGTGTGGCCGAGCTTGGCGTCGCCATCAGTGAAGACTTCGAGGGACGGAGGCCAATCCTGGTGGGCATGCTGGTGGGGGCGCTCCCGTTCCTGGCCGACCTGATCCGCCAAATCAGCATTCCCGTCGATGTCGACTTCCTGGCTCTGTCCCGGTTCGGAGAAGGGGGACGTCTGCGGGTGGTGCTCGACACCGCCGAAGATCTGGTCGGGCGGCACGTGATAATCGTCGATGATGTAATCGACACCGGCCTCAGTCTCACGGTCCTGCGGAGGATGATGGCGGACCGGGGCGCTGCGTCGGTGTCGACCGTGGCCCTCCTCGACAAAGTGCCGCGCCGGTTAGTCGATGTCTCCATCGAGTACCGGGGCTTCGAGGTGGGCGATGAGTATCTCCTTGGTTACGGCCTGGACCATCACGGGTGGTTTCGCAACCTGCCCTCGGTTTGGGCGGTGTTGGATCTCAGCGCGGTCGACGCCCAGCCGCAGGAGATCGTCCGTTTGCTTTTTCCAAGCGGTGATAACCTGACGCCATGAACGGCAATGGGGACCGGATTCCGGTGGAGGTGGTGGGGGTCAGGGTCGAGTTGCCGTCGAACACACCCATCGTCCTGCTTCGGGAACAGGCCGGGACTCGCTATCTGCCGATTTGGATCGGCGCCTCAGAAGCCCAGGCCATCGCTTCGGCCCTCGAGGGCATCGAACCTCCCCGGCCCCAGACTCATGACCTGCTGCGCCTGGTGGTCGAAACCCTGGGCGCCGAAATCGACCGGGTGGACGTAGTGGAGTTGCGCAACAACATCTACTACGCCGACCTCGTGATGAAGCGGGCCGGAGAGTCCTTCCACCTGTCAAGCAGGCCCTCTGACGCCATCGCCCTGGCGGTGCGCGCCCAGGCCCCGGTGTTCGTAGCGCCCCAGGTCCTGACCGATGCCGGGATCGAATTCCCCGAGTCTTCCGAAGAAGAAGAGATCGAGCGGTTCCGGGAGCTGTTGGAAGACGTGACGGTGGAGGATTTCCTCAACGAGAACCCGGAGGGTTGAGCCCCCCCGGCAGGCTCCCCAGGGACAACTATCGGGGTTTTCCACACGGGTTGTTGACAACTTGCCCTGCGCGGGGCTAGCTTGCCGACACCAGCGGAATTACGGACTTGTAACCCGGCAATCGGCTCGAGGGGGCCTTCATGACAACTGACGCCATGTCTATACACCTCGGATATCGTGCCCCCCAGGTTTGCCGTCTGGTGGGCATCAGCTATCGGCAGCTCGATTACTGGGCTCGCACCGAGTTGATCAAGCCATCCGTGCAGGATGCCCGGGGCTCGGGGTCGCAGCGGCTCTATTCCTTCTCCGATGTTGTTCAGTTGAAGGTGATCAAGCGCCTGCTCGATGCGGGGATGAGCCTCAAGAGGATCCGCCAGGCCGTAGAGATTCTCCGCCAGCAGCTACGGTCCGATCGACCTCTGGCAGACGTCACCTTGTTGTCGGACGGGCAGACCATTTACGCCGCCCACAGCGCCGACGAGGTGGTCGACGTCTTTCGGCGAGGCCAGGGAGTGTTCGGGATTGCGGTCGGTCCGGTTCAAGATGAGCTGGAAGGCGCCCTCCACGACCTTTACCCCGAGCTCAAAGCCGACGACTTCGGAAAAGGGGAGTTAGCCAGGGCGGAGGCGACCTGATCCAGCCGTTGGAGGCCCGTCCCCGACCCGCCGGCACCTACCGGTTCGCTCACAACAGCGAGCGGCAATTCGCCCTCCTTCTCGACTTTTACGGCGTGCCCTGGGATTACGAGCCTCGAGCTTTTCCCATCGGCTGGGATGGCGAAGGCCGGCCCAGTCAGCACTTCACTCCCGACTTCTTTCTGCCGGATGAGGACCTGTTCATCGAGATCACCACGATGAGCCAGAAGCTCGTAACCAAGAAGAACGCCAAGGTCCGGCTCCTCCGCCAGCTCTATCCGGGAGTCAATTGCAAGATCC
>DATHSX010000420.1:0-4796 GCA_035463935.1 Acidimicrobiia bacterium
GGGTGGCCATCCTCGGTCTGACCGGCGGAAAGCCGTCCGCGATCGACGTCGACCGTCTCACGCTCGACGAGATTGATCTCATGGGGATTCGCTCCAGCCCGAACGCTTACCCGGCGATGATCGCCCTGATGCAATCGGGAAGGCTCGATCTGAGCCCTCTGGTCACCCACGTATATCCCCTCGAGCGGGTCGGAGAGGCGCTGGCTGTCCTCGAGTCCCGGCAAGCCGTGCGACCGATCGTGGAGATCTGATTTGGTAGACCATCCGCACATCTCGCTCTTCGGCTCCAGCGAGTGCACCTGTACCGAGGAGGAGGCCAACGCCTTAGCGCTCGTGGCCGCCTATCGGGTGGCGAAGGTGTCGGAGAGGGCCCCATTCCTCTCCCCTGGGTTCAAGCGGCACCGAGCCGGGTTCACCCACATCGGCGAGTTGTGGGAGCACCGCGGGCCGGGGGGAATGGACGACGACTCGATGCGAGATCGCCAGAACATCCTTCTCGACCTCACTGCCAAGAACGACAAGGTCTGGGGGATCTTTCGGGTCGTGGGAACTCACACGGGTTCGCTGTACGGGATCCCGGCGACGGGCCGTCACATCGATGTCATCGAGGTTGGACTCTGGCGGGTCGAGGACGGGCTAATCGCCGAGGCCTGGTACTTCGGAGACGAGCTCGGTCTGCTGCGGGACTTGGCACTCAACCCGCCGGATCTGACCGAGTCCCGGTAGATCCAGGTCCGTGGGCCCGAGCTTCGCGACGAAAGCCACTTCCTTGATCCGGCACGAGGGCCGGTGACGACCGAGTTCGCCCTCGTCCTGGTGGTAATCGCCGTCGCCTACACGGTCAAAGGTGTCGCCGGGATGGGAGGTCCGTTGCTGGCCGTGCCCTTTATCGCCTCGGTCACCAGCGTCGAGCACGCGGTCGTCGTCCTCTCCCTGGCGAACATGGTCTCCAACGGCTGGCTGCTCTGGGAGCACCGCTCGGGGGCCAGGGGCACCGGGTTCGTGATGATCCCGTTTCTCGGCGTCGGGACCCTCGCCGTCATCGCCGGCACCTGGATCCTCACCGAGATCGACGACCGAGTCCTGTCCGTGGTCGTCGCCATCGTGATCGCTGCCTATATATGGCGCTACCTCGCCGATCCTGCTTTCGGCTTGGAGAAGGAGACCGCCCGGCGGATCGCCGCGCCGATGGGTCTAGTAGGTGGTGGTTTGCTCGGAGCCACCGGGACGGCCGGGCCACTCATCATGACCTATCTGCACAGCCTCCGGATGAAACGGGCCTCATTCATTCACATGATGAGTCTCACCTTCACCATCTTCGGCCTGATCCAGCTGGTGACACTGGTGGTCTTGGGGGCTTTCACGCCCGAGCGAACCACTCAAGCTGTATGGGCGATCGTCCCGGTTGCGGCGATGACAGCCCTCGGCATACGGATCGGCAGGCTCATCAACCACAAGGCCTTCGAGCGCGTGGTCCTCGTCCTGCTCGCAATCGCCGCGGTTCGCCTGCTCTGGTCTGCCCTCGGGTGACAGCGGGCTAGATCCGCAAACCCCGGCGGGTGTGGAGTATGCAGGCGGTCAGACGACCGTCGCCTACCTGCTCGAGCTCGACCGGCGCAACAGGGGCAAACACAATGCCCAGCTTGCGGCCATCGGCGGACATTTCTTTGAGCGCGGCCCTCATCGCAGGTGGAACGTCACCCTGACGGAAGGCCTCCACCGCAGAAGCCGCCGCTTCCTCGTCGTGGAACACCAGGG
This sequence comes from Acidimicrobiia bacterium, assembly GCA_035463935.1. Taxonomy (GTDB): domain Bacteria; phylum Actinomycetota; class Acidimicrobiia; order Spongiisociales; family ZC4RG35; genus DATEEG01. The sequence continues at coordinate 1,759 of DATHSX010000420.1, forward strand.
TTGCGTCGAAATTGGTGCGGCGCTCCACCGCGGCGAGCCCTTCGGCCAAGGCCTCGTGATCTTGCAGCCAGCTGACGGCGTCGTCGACCTCCCATCCGCATGCCGGGGTCACGACCGGGCAGCGGGTGTGAAACCTGCAACCTTCGGGCGGGTTGGCCGGATCGGGCACGTGTCCGTGCAGCCCCTTCATGGTGGAGTCTTTGGCGTTGATGTCGGGGTTAGCGGCGAGCAGCGCCTCGGTGTAGGGGTGTCGGGGATCCTCGAACAACTCCCTGGCCGTCCCTTGTTCGGCGACCTTTCCCAGATACATCACGGCTATGCGATCGCTCATCAGCCGTACTACTCCGAGATCGTGGCTGATAAAGAGGTATGTGAGCCCTCGTTCCCGCTGCAATTCGTAGAGAAGATTAAGGATCTGAGCCTGCACCGAAACGTCGAGTGCGGAGGTCGGTTCGTCTAAGACGATGAACTCGGGGTCGAGAGCGAGAGCGCGGGCAATGGCGATTCGCTGCCGCTGGCCACCGGAGAACTGGTGCGGATAGCGATATAGATGGTTCCGCCACAGTCCCACGCTTTCCATTAGGGAGACGACACGCTCCGTGAGCTCTTGACCCGTGGCCTCGTTCCAGACGCGGAGAGGTCGCCCGACGATGTCCTTGACGAGCTGTCTGGGATTGAGCGAGCTGAACGAATCCTGGAACACGACCTGACAGTTGCGGCGATACGTCTTCCAGGCCTTCCCGGAGAGTTGGTCGATCCGGTGGTTGTCTTCGATCCGCTTCAGCTCTCTGAGCTGTTCCCGGGTGCGCTCGGGGGCGTCCGTGGCTTCTATGGCATCAAGACGGGCCGCGTCCCGGTCGGAGAGCCTGAAATAGATCCTTCCCCCGGTAACCTGCGTGAGCCCGCTGATACACCGGCCCAGCGTTGTCTTGCCGCACCCGGACTCGCCCACAAGGCCCACGGTCTCTCCCGGGCGGACGTCGAAGGACACGCCGTCGACGGCCCGCACATGACCTACGACCCGCTGCAAGGTGCCTTCCTTTACCGGAAAGTACTTCTCGACTCCCCGGAGGGTGATCACCGAGCGCTCGGCCGTGGAGCGCTCACTAGTCCCATGTTCGGCATGAAGCGAAGTCACGACACCCACGCTTCGAGCCGGGGGATGACGTCGTCGGTGTTATCCAACTCATATGCGAAACAGGCGACCGAGTGACTCTCCTCGATGTGGATAGTCCGCGGATCGGTCGTTCGACAGATCTCGACCGCATAGGGGCATCTGGTGTTGAACCGGCACGCCGGCTGCGGATCCACGAGCTCAGGGACGTTGCCGACGATCGAGGCCAGCTCGCCTCGTCGATGGGCGGCAGAGGGGACAGCTGCCATTAGGCCACGGGTGTACGGATGCCTTGGATTACGGAAAACCTCCTCAGTTGTGCCGGTCTCCACTATTCGACCCGCGTACATCACTGCGACGCGGTCACAGATCTCCTTGACCAGAGACAGGTCGTGGCTGATGTAGAGGACGGAGGTTTCGAGCCGCTCTTGCAGTTCGGCGATCAGTTCCAGGATGCGAGCCTGAATGGTGACGTCCAGTGCGGTCGTGGGCTCGTCTGCGATGAGGAGATCGGGATTGCACGCAAGCGCCTGGGCGATGAGAACACGCTGTTTCATTCCCCCGGACAGCTCATGGGGGTAGCTTCTCATGATCTTGTGAGGATTCGGGATCTGTACCTCGCTCAAAGCGTCTGCCACTAGCTCGTCGATCTTCTCCTCGAGCTTCTTTGCCCGGGAGCGAAACGGCGGGAGGTTGAGGAGGAATCGCTCGAATACGTTGGCCTCTAGCCGGGCAGCACGGCGGATGATGCGTGGCGCCCGACCCCCAAGAGAGCGCAGGATCTCCTCAGATCGGTGCAGGTAAAAGACCTCTGCGATCTGGGACCGGATCGAGAGTGCCGGGTTGAGCGCCTTTCCGGGATCTTGGAAGATCATCGCGATACGGTCGCCGCGGATATCCAGCATCTCCTCATCCGAGATCGTGAGGAGGTCGATAGGCTCCTCGCGATAGTCGATCCGGCCTGCGACTTCGCCACGTGTCTTGGAATACCAGAAGAGAACCTGACCGCCTGCATAGATCCCCGGCGGGGTGGGAACCAGACGGTTGAAGGACCGGGCGGTCATGCTCTTGCCACAACCCGTTTCACCAACCAATCCGAGAGTCTCCCCGTCCCGGATTTCGAAAGAGACTCCATCGACGGCACGGACCATTCCTGCCTTGGTCTGGAAGTAGACCTTGAGATCGCGGACCGAGGCAACGAGGGGTCGATCCGACTTCGCCCCGGGGCTACCTACCGACATCTGGTATGGACTCTGGTTCGAACCTAAGTGGACGTTTGCGCGCCGCCGACCCCAGGTCACGCAGACCAGTATCCTATCGATTCGCCCCTACGCCGCGGTCTGATCTCTTCCTCCTCAACGGGGTTATAGCAATCGATTGCTTGGCCGTCCGCACGATATACCTCGCCTCCCCCTGGGTGCAACAGATGGTCCGCGCCCGTTAACCGGTCATACCGCCTCGCCGGACGCCACCTCCCCCGAAGCGACCAGGCGGGCCAGGCCGAGCCCGCCGATACCCAGGGCAACGCCTACCCACAGGACGGGGTGGCCGCTGTAGATCAAGCCCAGCACCCCGCCCGCGAGCACCATGAGGGAGACAGCGACCGACAGGACGGTGCCCCACCCTTTCCCCCGCGCCAGCGCGACTACTGCCACCAGACACAGCACGCCGAATCCGCCCGGGAGCAACGACGACTGCCAGGGCAGCAGGTCCTGACCGAGAGCCTGGCTGGTGACCACGTTCAGCAGGGTGAGTAGCAGAGCGCCTGCCGCCTCCACGAGCAGCAGCACGACCAACGTGACCCGCGCCGGATTGGAGACCATCAGATCTGCTCTACTCCTCTACCCGTTCTTCTCGCTTTTACCGGGCGATCTCGAAATGAAAGCCGGTGTCCCGGGGGGCCGATGCCCCAGAGTCCCGATCC
>DATHSX010000421.1:0-4641 GCA_035463935.1 Acidimicrobiia bacterium
CAAATGGCGCACATCGAGAAGATGTTCGTGTACTCCGCGAGCTGGTACATGGCAAAGCGCATCCCCGAGTACTCGGTGTGGAAGCCGCCCACCAGTTCCTGTTCGGCTTCCACCAGATCGAAAGGGGATCGGTTGGTCTCCGCGATCACGGCGATGAAGAAGATGACGAAGGCCACCACCTGCGGAAACAGGTTCCAGCGGGGGATGAAGTCGAGCCAGCCAAGCAGCGGCAGGTTGACGTCGTAGGTGCCGGCCTGGCGATCGACCATGCCGGCCAGGGATAGGGTGCCACCCCCGGCCCCAGTCGAAGAGAACATCACGACCGAGACCATCGCCAATCCCATCGCTGCCTCGTAAGAGATCGCCTGGGCCGTAGCTCGAATCCCCCCCAGCAACGGGTACTTGGATCCCGAGGACCATCCCGCCAGCACGATCGCGTAGACGGCCATCGATGACATGGCCAGAATGAACAAGATTCCCATGTTGAGATCGGCGCCCTGGACCAGCACCGGGCGACCAGCGATGGTGAAGGGGCGGCCGAAGGGGACCACCATGAAGATCAGGAGGGCCGGAATCACTGCCAGGAACGGTGCCAGCACGTACATGCCGTGCTCGACCTTGCTGGGAGTGACCGACTCCTTGAAGAACAGCTTGAGTCCGTCGGCAACGGTCTGCAAGAGGCCCCAGGGACCGGCGCGGTTGGGCCCCACCCGGCTTTGCATCTTGGCCAGCAGCTTCCGCTCGATCCACACATTGACGACGGTGGTCCCCAACAACAGCACGAAAACCGCCAGCACCCGGCCGACGACGATGAGAAGGTCGATTGCGTCCATTCAGATGCCGGGATTCGTCGGATACCGGGGCGCCATACCTTGGATCGAGCATAGGGAGCGGCCGACGGGCCCAACAAACCGGCCGCGGCGGTCCCTCCGCCTAAGTTTCGGGTGATGAGAGAGTCCAACCAGCACGCGATCGCGACGCTGCTCGCCGCCCCGGAGCCCTCATTGCACTGGAAGGTACGTGCCCTCGTCATGGCCGAGGAGCCTTCTTCGCTGGCCGAACTGCGGGAAAGGATCCGGCGCTCGCCCAGGGTGCAGACCCTTCTCGCCGGGGTCACGCCGGGCTCGGTCTACAAGAAATGGCAGGGGGCCCATTGGGTGCTCGAGGCCCTGGCCGATTTGGGTTATCCCCCGGGACGGAGCGAACTGATCCCATTGAAAGACCGCGTGCTGAAGACCTGGCTTGGTCCCGACTACTACCGGGAGTTCCCAGCAACCACGAAGGCCGGCACCTACCGGGGGACAGGCGTGCCGGTGCTGGAAGGCAGGTACCGCCGCTGCGGCTCCCAACAGGGGAATGCCCTCAGATCTCTGGTTCTGCTCGGTCTGGCCGACGACGGCGCCCATCGATTGGCAGAGCGACTGCTGCACTGGCAATGGCCCGACGGCGGCTGGAACTGTGACCGCAACCCCGGTGCCGACACCTCGTCGTTCATGGAGACGCTGCTCCCGCTGCGGGGACTGGCCGCCTATGCCGAATGGAGCGGGAACGCGACCGCCCGTGAGGCCGCGGAGCGGGCGGCCGAGGTGTTCCTGGAGCGCCAGCTCTTCCGCCGACGAAGCGACGGCCAGCCCATGCATCCGGACTTCCTGCGCCTTCATTACCCGCGGTACTGGCATTACGACCTACTGGGTGGACTGGTGGCCATGACCGAGATGAGGGTGGCGGGTGATCTGCGCTGCGCGGCGGCACTGGACCTGCTCGAGGAGAAACGACTGCCGGACGGTGGCTGGCCGGCCGAGACTCGGTTCTACTCGGTGTCGAGCGAACCGAAGAATGGAGCCTCGGCGGTCGACTGGGGCGGGACGAACCGCCGTCGGATGAACCTGTGGGTGACCGCGGACGCCTTGGTCGTCCTGGCCCGGTCCGGCCGGCTTTGAGCTGACATCCGCCGACGCTCGGGCGGGCCACGGGTCGATGACGTTCTTCGGCGGAGCTGTCACCGCCGGCTGGCAACATGAGCAGTCCCCCATGACCTCCCCCCGCCGTCTGATCACCACCGCGGAAGGCACCTCTTCGGCGGCCTTCGGGCCGGCCGATTGGATGCTGTTTCTCGGCCCGGGGCTGATCTGGGGATCGTCCTTCTTTCTGATTGCCCTCGGTCTCCGAAGTCTCAACCCGGCTCTGATCACCCCGATGCGACTCGGCTTTGGACTGGCCGCGTTATCGCTCTTCCCCGGGGCGAGGAGGCCGATCGAGCGCCAGGACTGGCCCCGGGTCGGCCTGCTCGGGCTGCTGTGGATGGCGATTCCACTCTCGATGTTCCCCTATGCCGAGGAACGGGTCTCCTCGGCGCTGACCGGGATGCTCAACGGAGGGACGCCTCTGTTCGCGGCCACGGTGGCGTGGATCCTCCTCCGCAGGCCGCCCGGCCGTTTTCAGAGGTGGGGACTGGTCCTGGGCTTCCTCGGAGTGGTCCTGATTGCCCTCCCCTCGCTGGGGGAGGGGCGGTCCGAGATCATCGGGATCGTGCTGATCCTCATCGCCCTCTCCTGCTACGGGATATCCCTGAACCTCACCGTTCCGCTGCAGCAGAAGTACGGCGCCCTCCCCGTATTTCGCCGGGCCCAGATGGTGGGTCTGGTTCTGACGGTTCCCCTGGCGGTGCCGTTCGCCGACGACTCTCGCTTTGAATGGGTCCCTGTGCTGGCCGTCGCCGCCCTCGGCGTATTCGGGACCGGGGTGGCCTATGTGTTGATGGGCCAGCTGGCCGGGCGGGTGGGAGCCACCCGGGCCTCGGTCTCGACCTATCTGATCCCGGTCATATCGGTGCTACTCGGTGTGGCTTTCCTCCGTGAGGAGGTGCACCCGCTCTCGCTGATCGGATCAGCGGTGGTGCTGATCGGTGCCTGGATCGCCAGCCGCAGAGAGCGGTAGACGACCGGCCATTCCCGGCCGACCCGGCCGACCGGAGTCCGTCCGCCGCGCCCGGATTGGCCCCCGAACCAGCAGCTATCTGCCCGCGGCTATTGCCAGCAGTTAATCGCCAGCCGCGGGCTTAGTCACCATCACCACCGGATCCGACCCGAGAGAGGGAGTCCCCGGCTGGTTGAAGGGCACGTACACCACCCCATGGGTGAGGCTGTCATCGATCCGCACCGGAAGCCGGGCGAAGCCCGCGGTGGTGGTCACGTCGGCGGTGGTCTCGCCCCCCAGACCCAGCCGGCGGACGTCATCGGGATGGAGGTGGACGGCAGGCCCCGGGGACAGCTGGGCCAGGGCCGGCCCGTGCCGCAGCAGCACCCCATCGTCGTACATGGTCCGGGCGTAATGCAGCACGAGATCACCGCCCACCGTCTTGCCCGGGGCATCGGCAGGCAGATAGACGAGGGGCTGCTCCCCGCCGGCGAGAGGAACCACCACCCCGTCCGTCTCGTGCTCCACCAGATCCCAGGTGACCCCGGCGTACGCCGGCGCCACCGTGACGATCTCCTTCTGGATAGCCTCGGCAGAGTCGAGCCCCAGCAACGTTCCCATCCGTTCGGCCAGGTCGTCGAGGATCGACCAGTCGGGACGGCTCTGGCCAGGGCCGGGAACGATACGGTTGACCTTCTGCACCCTGCCCTCGAGGTTCGTGACCGTCCCCTCCTTCTCGGCGAATCCCTCGGCCGGCAGCACCACATCGGCCAGCCGTGAAGACTCGGTCAGGAACTGATCTATGGCAACGGTGAATCGAGCGTGCTCGAGGGCGCGCCGGGCCTGGCCCCCGTCGGGCACATCGCGGACCGGATCGGCTCCCACCAGCAGAAGGCCGCCGATCTCACCGCCCTCGAGTCCCCGGAGAATCCCCGCGGTGTCCCGCCCCGGTGCTGTGGGGATCTCCCCCCAGGCGTGGCCCGGTCCCGCCCCAACCGCCACTCGGCCGGGGAGGAGGGTCGCGGCCAAACCCATGTCCAGGGCCCCGTAGATGTTGGAGCGTCGCACCAGCGGCAGCAGCTTGGCCGCCCTCAACGTCCGCACGAAGGCGGCGACGGCTTCGGCCAGGCTGGGGTCCTCGGTGTAACCGGTCCGACCGATCAAAGCGAGGATCGGGCCGGAGGTGAGGACTTCAGCTACCTCGGGATAGCGACCGCCTTTGAGGCCGGTCAAGACCTCGGCACCGGCCCCGGGCCGGTAGGTGATCCGGTGGGTTGCCCAATCATCCAGACCAGTCCGGCGGGGATGGATCACCACCAGGTTCGCCCCCCTCTCCTGGACGGCGTGCCTGACCCGCAGATAGAGGGTGGGGTGTTCCTCTTTGAGATCGGGACCCCAGACCAGGATGGTTCGGGCGGTATCGACGTCAGCAATCAGCGCCCTATCGATGGTCGCGGCCAGGAACTGGGGATCGAGCCCGTCATCCATCTGGGCATCCACATGGTTGGTGCCCAACACAACCCGGGCGAACTTGGAGATCGCATAGGCGTCCTCGTTGGTTCCCCGAGCGCCTCCGATGACCGCCGTCTGCTGGCCCGCGGCCCTGATCTCGCCCATTCGGGCCGCCGCCAGATCGAGCGCCTCCGACCATGAAGCGTCCCGAAAGCTGCCGTCCTCCTCCTTTATCAGCGGCGTCGTCAGCCGGGCCTCTGATCCGATGTACTC
>DATHSX010000422.1:0-3362 GCA_035463935.1 Acidimicrobiia bacterium
CACCCCGTAGAGGGCGGCGAGGGTGACCAGGAGGATGAGGAGCGCCACCGGCCAGGCCGACCAGATGAAGGGCACGTCGAATACCACCGCTCCCAGCGTGATGACCGCCGCCGCTTTCAGTGAGGTCGAGAAGCTTCCCCCGAGGGCCATCCCGGTCAGGATCCACATGAGATGGACGGGGGAGGCCAGGTAGATCTCGAGGTTGCCGTTGTCCTTCTCCCACCGGAATTGGGCCGCCATGTTCCAGATGGTGTTGAGCCAGAAGGCGGTCATCGCCCCACCCAGGATCACATAGCCTTCAAAGCGGGGCGGGGCCCCGAGGGCCCGGTACACCATGACGAGGGCGACGGTGGCCAGCAGGGGAAGAACGACTTCGAAGAAGACCCAGGAGGGCTCGCGGTTGGCTCCCACCACCCGCGGATAGGCGCGGGCGATGACCGTTTGGAGTCCGTGGCGGAGGGGACCGGGGCGGGTGCTGATGCTCATTCTGCGGAGGCCGTTTCCTCGAGCCCCCGGCCGGTGAGGGCAATGAAGGCGTCCTCCAGGGTGGGCTCTTCCCGGGTGAAGGACCGCACGCCCGCAAGGTTGCCCACCACCCGGATCAGGTCGCCCGAGCCTTCGTCGCGATCGAGGGTGACGGTGAAGCGGGCGCCGCCATCAAGGGACTCCGTTTCCACCGTCCCGAAGGTCCGCAAGGGTCCGGGATCGGCGCCACCATCGACCTCGATCCGGTAGCGCTCCCGAAAGCCGGCCTGCCGTTTCAACTCGCCGGGGGAGCCGACGGTGAGGATACGGCCGAGGTGGATGATGGCGATCCGGTCGCAGAGCTGATCGGCCTCTGCCATGTAGTGGGTGGTGAGGAGGATGGTTCGACCCCCTTCCTTCATCCAGTCGACCAGGTATCCCCTGACGTCTCGGGCCACTTCGACGTCGAGGCCGAGCGTCGGCTCGTCCAGGAACAGCACCTCGGGGTCGGGGAGGAGGCTGCGGACCAGGTTCATCTTCTGGCGCATCCCGGTGGAGAGGTTGTAGATGCGGGTGTCGGCCCACTCGGTCAGCCCGACCACCTCCAGTAACTCGTCGATGCGACCGCGGGCGGTTTTATTGGGGATGCCGTAGAACTGGCTGAACATCCACAACTGCTCACGCACGGTGAGAAGGCCGTAGCCGGAGGTCTCGCCCCCCGACACCATCGAGATGTGCCAGCGCAGCTCCCGGAACTGGGTATCGACGTCGTAGCCGAGCACGTGGGCCTTGCCCTCGGTGGGAAGCAGCAGGGTGGAAAAAATCTTGATCAGGGTGGTTTTGCCGGCGCCGTTGGGCCCGAGCAGGCCGAAGAACTCGCCAACCGGAACAACCAGGTCGATGTCGGCCAGGGCCCGGACCTCTTTGGTTCCCCGCCGGGCCTTGAACACCCGCCCGACGCCTTCGGTGCGGATCGCTTCCACGTCGGCGAGCTTACGCGGCGTTCCGGCTGCACAGGGATGGCCGGCCGCCCGGGCTAGATTTCGGCGGTCGGAGGCAAGATGTGTCCGGACTCATTCCCAATGAGGAAATCTGGCGGGGGATGGTCAGCGGCTCCGACTCCGTTCTGGCCAAAGTCCGGCGGCGGAACAAGCGGATGCCGGGTTCTCCCCGGTGCAAGCAGTGCTTTCTTCCCTTGGGTGGACCGCTGGCCTGGGCGCTGAAGCTCCGGGGCCTGGGGCCTTCGGACGGCAATCCCAACTTCTGCAACAACTGCGAGCTTTTCGTGCGCAAGCACCCCGGTGGGGTGGAGGTGGAGATGACGTTTCTATTTGCCGACGTGCGCGGCTCCACCTCGATCGCCGAGAGCGTCACGCCCACCAACTTCACGGCCACCATGAACCGGTTCTTCGGCACTGCCAACCGAGTCCTGGTGCATAGCGATGCCTATGTCGACAAGCTGGTGGGTGATGAGGTGATCGGCTTCTACATGCCCTACCTCGGCTCCGGTAACTCGCGGCGGGCGATCGAAGCGGCCAGGGCGTTGCTCATCGAGACCGGCCACCGGGAACCCGGGGGTCCCTGGCTCCCGGTCGGGATCGGGGTGAATACCGGTGTTGCGTTTGTCGGATCGGTCGGCACGCCGGATGGGAGGACCGATTTCACCGCGATGGGCGACGTGGTCAACGTGACCGCCCGCCTCTCGTCGATGGCCGACTCCGGAGAGATCCTGATCGGCGAAGCGGCGTGGTCGGAGGCCGGGCTCGAGCCCGAAGCCGCCGAGCGCAGGCGGCTAACCGTGAAAGGGAAGGCCGAGCCGATCGACGTCTTCGTGTTGAGGGTCGACGCGACTTGAACGATCAACAAGCTTCTTCGCGCTCAGGCGAAGCAACCTTCGTTGCGAACGCCACGTATGACAATTCGTGATACCATAGCCCGCGATGACTCAGGCGATCTCGGTTCGGCTAGACGAGGCTGCGATTCGCGCTCTCCATCAGTTGGAGGCGACGGGCATGACCCGCTCTGAAGCCATCAGGTCGGCTTTGATCGAGGCTGCCTCACGGTTCCGCGATAAGCAGGCTCTTGCCGCAGAGGTCGCGGCGTTGGAAGACGACGAGCAAGATCGGGCAGCGATGCTGGCAGTGGCTGCGCTGATGGAGAGCCTGCGTGCGGAGGGGTGACATTTTTGCCCTGCGGCTGCCCAGGGGGATGGGTCACGAGCAGCGAGGTAGGCGATTCGGGGTGGTTGTGCAGTCGGATGCCATGCTGCCACGCTCGGTAGTTCTGGTGGCTCCTACCTCCACCAGCGCGAGAGCTGCATCGTTTCGACCGGAGATCGAGATTGGAGACAATGTGACGAGGGTCTTGGTCGAACAGGTTGGTGCGGTTGACGTCGGCCGGCTGGGCGACCTGGCCGGTCATCTAACGAAAGAGGAGCAATGGGGTGTGGACGCAGCGCTGCTCACTGTCCTTGGTCTCACCTGACCGCGATCGGCTGATGACGCAATCACTCAGGTGGGTGCGCGAAGAGTGACCGATACGCTGCGCGTGATCCTCGAGATCGGAAAGAAGCGCCGGGTCGTGGCCGGTGCGATGGACTGGCCGGGTCTCGATCGGTCGGGATCGTCTGAGGAAACCGCCTTAGCCAAGCTGTCCTCGTACTTGCCCCGGTACGCCGGGGTCGCCGAACGGGCCGGCCGGGCGAGGGCGTTCCGGCGGGCTCGCGACGTCGAGGTGGTCGAGCGCGTTCCCGGATCGAGTTCGACCGACTTCTGGGGCATTGCCCACGTGCCGTCGCAGATCGAGCGGGAGGTGCTGTCAGCGGCCGACTTGAAGCGGCGGCTCGACCTGCTGCGGGCGTGCTGGGACTACTTCGACGACACCGCGGCGCGGATCTC
>DATHSX010000423.1:0-3870 GCA_035463935.1 Acidimicrobiia bacterium
GGACGGGTGTCCAACCACCGATCGCCGAGATAGCCGAGAAGCGTCCCCGAGAGAATGGATCCGAGGAACGACCCCGTGGCGATCCAACCTGTCTGCACGAGCGAACCGGCCGGCGATGCCGAACCGCCTGCCCGTCCTCTACGCTCATCGCTCATCTTGTGAATCTATTCACAAAGTCTATCCGACCCATTCCACATGGCAAATTAGCCAGGTTCCACCACGGCCACGACGGCCTCCAATCCCGGGCCGATCAGATCCAACACCGCGGGGTCGGTCAACTCCCCTTCGGCGGCCAGGCAGGCACCCGGAGCGATGGCCGTGAAGTTGAAGAGGTTGACGTTTCCCCCGATCCGGGCCCCGTATTGCACGACGCGTTCCACCACCACTTCTCCGTCAAGCTCCTCGAACCCGAACCGCAGTCCCGGAGTTCTGGCCACAGTTACCTGGGCCGGTTCGAGAGCGATGAATGCCAGGTCCGGGCACGTGGCCTGCCGGTCTGCCGAGAAGGTGGTCACGAAGTCCGCGGCTATGACCGCGATGGACTCCACCGGATCGTCCACCCCGGCCAAGGCTGGAAAGGTGTCGACGGGCAGAGCGAGGCGCTCGGCCGCCCCCAGCAGGGCGCCATCCCGGGAAATACAGGCGAACTGATCGGCATCCCCGCTGCAAGGCCCCAGCCGGTAGCCGTCGCCCAGGTCGACAGTGTCGACGCCCCAGACCCAGTGCTCGGGGATTGTCGGCGGCGGCGCGGTGGTGGTGGCAGAAGTAGGCGTAACTGGAGCGGTCGTGGTATTGGCCGTTTCGGCACAGGCCTCGACGACTAGGAGGAGGCCGCAGGCAATGAGCAGGGAGCCGAAACGGCCTGTCCGCCCACCCCCGGCTGCCGCCCGCATCTCACACGTGGCCCGAGAAATCGGCCGGATAGGGAGGGAAGGAGGCCGCGAGGTCGCGGACCCTCTTCTCCACCACTCCGAGTTCGCTCTCGTCGTCGGCGGCCCGTAAGGCCCGGGAGATGAGGGTGGCTATCTCTCCGGCCGCGTCCTCTTTCATTCCCATGGTGGTCATGGCCGGCGTTCCGATCCGAAGCCCCGAGGCCCGGTAGGGAGGCCGGGGATCGTTGGGAATGGTGTTGAAGTTGAGCGTGATCCCGATCTGATCGAGGCGGCGGGCAGCGTCCTTGCCGGTGAGATCGGCATCAACCGAGCGCAGATCGACCAGGAACAAGTGATTGTCGGTGCCACCCGAGACCACCCGCACACCCTCCTCCTGCATGCGGGCGGCCATAGAGGCGGCGTTCGAGACGATCTGGTGAGCGTACGCCTCGAAGGTCGGGGTCGCCGCCTCCCGAAAACACACCGCTTTGGCGGCCACTTGGCTCATGATGGGGCCGCCCTGGGCGTTGGGGAAAATGGCCTTGTCGATCTCGGCGGCCAGCTCCTGGCGGCAGAGGATCATTCCCCCTCGCGGCCCCCGCAATGCCTTGTGAGTGGTGGCGGTGACGACGTCGGCGTGTGGTACCGGGTTGGGGTAGGCCTTGCCCGCCACCAGGCCGATGAAGTGGGCCGCATCGACCATGAAGACCGCTCCGATCTCATCGGCGATCTGCCGGAACCGCTCATAATCAAGCCGGCGGCTATAAGCCGAATACCCGGCCAGGAGGATCTTGGGCTGGTGCTCCCGAGCGAGCTTCTCTACTTCGTCCATGTCGATCAGCTCGGTGTCCGGGTCCACGCCATAGGCAACGAAGTGGTAGTAGAGCCCCGAGAAGTTGACCGGAGAACCATGGGTGAGGTGGCCGCCCTGATCGAGCCGCATCCCCAGAACGGTGTCGCCCGGCCTGATCAGGGAGAAGTACACACCCATGTTGGCCTGGGCCCCGGAATGGGCCTGCACATTGGCGTGATCGGCGCCGAACAACGACCTGGCGCGATCGATGGCGAGCTTCTCCATCTCGTCCACCACCTCGCAACCCTCGTAGTAGCGGCGGCCCGGATAGCCCTCGGCGTACTTATTGGTGAACACGGATCCCGAGGCGGCCATGACCGCAGGCGAAGCGAAGTTTTCCGATGCGATCAGGTGGATATGCGAGTTCTGGCGCTCAACGTCCCTGCGGATGAGGGTTGCCAGCTCGGGATCCACCTGTTCGAGGGGCCGGGTATCGATCATTCCCACGACGGTAGTCGGAGGGCGGAAGGCGGAAGTCGGACGGAAGGCGATGGGGCGCTGGGGGCGGATGGGCGGCGGCTAGGGCGACAAGCCCAGATCCAGCGGGCCTCTTCGCAACAGGACCGGCTCGGGCCCGGAGACGTCGACGGTGGTTGAAGCCACCGTGCCCGGGCAGGCTCCGGGCACATAGAAGGCGACCCGGTCGCCCAGGACGGCGGCCGCCTCGACCTCGTCCAGTGTCTCCCTGCCTCCGGCCAGGTTGGCACTGGTGACGGCCAGCGGGCCGAACGCTCGCAGCAGCTCGAGCGCCACCGGGTGATCCGGCACTCTGACTCCTACCGTTCCCCGGGTCGCATCGCCCACCCCGGACGGAAGCGGGAAGCGGGACCGCGCGACGATATTGAGCGGGCCGGGCCAGTGGCGCTCGAGCCAGGCCGCGGCATAGCCGGGCACCTCCACCATGGTCCGAGCGTCATCGACGCCCGCCACCAGCAGACCGATCGGCTTGTCGGGGGCGCGGCCTTTGATCTCGTAGAGGCGGGCCACCGCTTCGGGCCTATGCGGGTCGACGGCCACCCCGTACACCGTGTCGGTCGGGATGCCCACCACCGCCCCTCGGTGCAGCAACCGCACCGCAGCCTTGATCCACGATGGCCTCACCCACCCGGCTCCAGGCTGACCGCTACCCTCGCCCCACCAGGAGTCAAGAGTTGGACGCCGATCGTCTCAAATTGCTGCCCCTTTTCGCCCGCCTGTCCCGGCGGGAACGAGAGTTGGTCGCCCGCTTTGCCGACGAGATCGACGTTCAGACCGGAAGGGCTCTCACCCGCGAGGGGGGCCCGGCACGGGAGTTCTTCGTGATCGAGAATGGCACTGCCACCGTAACCCGAAACGGGAGGGAGATCCGCCAGCTCGGGCCCGGCGATTTCTTCGGTGAGATTGGCGTGCTCGGCACGCAGCGACGCACCGCCACCGTCACCGCCACCTCCCCAATGCACCTGGTGGTGCTGTTCGGGCAGAATTTCACAGCTCTCGAAGGAGAGTTGGACGAGGTCAACCAGGTGGTCGAGCGGGTGATGGCCCAGCGGCTTGCCGCCGATGAGGTCGCCGACCGGGCAACCCGCCCTTAGCCACCAGGAACCGAGGAAGCCCGTACTGATCGGGAACGACCTCCACCTCGTAACGCCCGGCGAGGACTTCTGCCTGCCGGTCGCCGACCTCGACCCAGGCCTGACCCGCCGGACTCAGCCAGTCACCGACCTCGCCGATGATCCGCTCGACGACCTCGGTCCCGGCCGGACCGGCTACGAGCGCCCCGTAAGGCTCGTGGCGGACATCGGTCGGAAGAGAGTCCCAGTCCCCGGCGGCGATGTATGGGGGGTTGGCAACCACCAGATCCACTCTCCCGCGAACTCCAGCGGGCAGGGCCGCGAACAGGTCGCCTCGGCGCCACTCCACTTCGAGCTGGTTGTGCACCCCGTTCCGAGCGGCCACGTCCAGGGCCTCGCCGGAGAGGTCGGTGCCAATAACCCGGGCGGCCGGAAAGTGGTGCTTCAAAGCCAGGGCCAGGGCACCCGAACCCGTGCACAGGTCGACGATGACCCCGGGCGCGGCCGCGCCTTTGCCCACCAACTCGTACAGGAACTCGGTCTCCGGTCGGGGGATCAACACTCGCCGATCCACCATCACCTCGACCGGCCCAAA
>DATHSX010000424.1:0-17897 GCA_035463935.1 Acidimicrobiia bacterium
CGGCGACGGTGGTGGCCGACCTGGGCGAATTGGTGGCCGCTTCCGACAGCCGCTACGGCCCCGATCCTTGGGTGCTGGAGTCGAAGGGGATCGATCCCCACAGGACCGGGCTCGAGGAGACGGTATTCGCCCTCAGCAACGGCCATCTGGGTGTCCGGGGAAGCTTCGAACAGGGCCCTCCCCGGCGGGAGCCGGGGAGCCTGGTCAATGGCTTCCACGAGACCTGGGATATCGAGTATCCCGAAGCCGCCTACGGATATGCGACCATCGGCCAGACCATCGTGTACGTCCCCGATGCGACCGGGCTGGCCGTCATCGGAACGGAAGGTGCTCTTTCCCTCGACCAGGCCGAAGTTCGCCGGCGCCTCGACCTGCGCCAGGGAACCCTGACGACAATCGCCCGATGGCCCGGGCTCGAGGCGCGCTGGGAACGGCTGGTATCTCTGACCAGGAGGGAGATCCTGGCGCTGCGGGCCACCATCGACGTTGCCGGCGAGGGACCGCTCCCCCTCGTCAACAGCGGCTGGCGCAACCGCCAGGACCTGGATTACCAGGCGGCGACCGGATCCGGTTTCGATCCCCGGCGGGCATCAACGTTCGGTCGGCGAGTGCTCGAGCCGGGGCCGATGCAGGTGGATACCCGGGTCATCTCGACCATGTTCACCACCCCCCGCAGCGAGCTGAGCGTGTCGATGGCCATCGACCACAGCCCTCCGGCCGATCCTCTCACCATCGCCAACCTCCAGGCCGACCAAGGCGAGGTGGGACTCGCGGCCAGGGTCGTGGAGAAGCGAGCCGCCTACGTGCTGTCACCGGACCCAGCGGCCGCCCGGCGCGCCTTGGCCGACGCCCCCGGATTTGGCGATCTGGCGACAGAGCAACGGCAGCAACTCGCGGGATTCTGGCAGCACGCTGCCGTCGAGATCGGGGCCGATGCTGCCCTCCAACAGGCGGTCAATTGGGTCCTGTTCCAGCTTCACCAGGCGTCGGCTCTGATCGAGGGAACGGGCATACCGGCCAAGGGGCTGTCGGGTCAGGCCTACGAAGGCCACTACTTCTGGGACACGGACGTATTCGTGCTGCCGTTTCTCGCCCACCATGATCCGAGGGCGGCGGCAGCCCTGATCCGCTTCCGCCATTCCCTGCTACCGGCGGCCCGGCGCCGGGCACGGGTACTCAACCAGCGCGGGGTTCTCTTTCCGTGGCGGACCATCAACGGTGAGGAGGCATCGGCCTACTACCCGGCCGGCACCGCCCAGTATCACATCGATGCCGCTGTCATCTATGGAGTCGACGCCTATTGGAACGCCACCGGCGACGATGAGATCCTGTGGAGCTACGGGGTGGAGATGGCCGTGGAGACGGCCCGCCTGTGGGCCGACCTGGGCTTCTACGACGGCGGCGACTTTCACATTCACACCGTCACTGGCCCCGACGAGTACTCCGCCCTGGTCGACGACAACGCCTACACGAATTACCTCGCCCGTTTCAACCTGCGCCGGGCGGTCAAGTGGACCAGGCGCATGCAGGCCGAGCAGCCGGAGGCCCTCGAGGCCCTGGCCGATCGACTGGGGCTCTCCTCCGATGAGGTCTCCGCCTGGGACCAGGCGGCAGCCTCGATGTACTTGCCGGTGGACGCGGAGAGAGGGATCACCCCCCAGGACGTCCGCTTTCTCCATCGCCAACCCTGGGATTGGACCACTCCCCGCGACCGCTATCCGCTCCTGCTGCACTTCCACCCGCTGTTCATCTATCGCCACCAGGTGCTCAAGCAGGCAGACGTGGTGATGGCGATGTTCCTCCTCCCCGCGGAATTCGACCGGCACTTGGCCGCCGCCAACTTCGACTATTACGACCCGCTCACGACCGGAGACTCCTCGCTGTCGGCGCCGATTCAGGCGGCGGTGGCCGCCCGGCTCGGCCGAGCGGCCAAGGCCATGGCCTATTTCCGGCGAGCTGCATTCCTCGACCTGGGCGACCTCGCCCACAACACCGCCGACGGAGTGCATCTCGCCACCGCCGGGGGGGTCTGGCAGGCATTGATCGGTGGGTTCGGCGGCCTGTGGTGGAGGGATGGCGATCCGGTTCTTGCCCCCAACCTTCCGGTGGAGTGGACCCATCTGCGATTCGCAGTCTCCGTCAGGGGCTCCCGCGTGCGCGTCGAGGTTGAGCCCGGACGGGTGACACTGTGGGTGGAAGAGGGCGCACCCATCGGCCTCGAGGTCTGGGGAAGGCTCTACCGGGTAGGGAGCGAACCGCTCACGGTGAAGCGGTGAGCTCCCCCCGGGCGCTGGAGTTACTGGCCGATCTGACCGGCAAGGAGGTCACGGCCCCCGATTGGATCCGGGTCACCCGAGCCCGCGTTGACGGTTACTGCCTCGCCCTCGGGATCCCGGCGGCACCGACCATTCCCCCGTTCCTGGTGCTGTCCCTGCTGCCGGTCATGGCAGCTCTGCCCACCCTCCCCCTCGAGCGACCCGTACTGACGGTGACTACGGCCTGGAGTGGTTCCGGCCCCTGCGGTCCGTAGAGGTGGGGGACGGCCTGCGGGTACGGCTGAGGGTGCTCGAGGTGAGCGAGATTCCCGGCGGCGCCCAGCTGCGGCGGCGGATCACGGCTGAGAACGACCGGGGAGACGACGTCCTCGAGGCCGAGACTTTGTCGAGGCTGATGTTCTGACCAGTCGGCGGCCGATCAGCGGGTGAGGCTCCGCCCACCCCCTATCACCACCACCTGGCCGGTGATGTACGACGAGCGCTCGGAAACTAGAAAGGCCACCAGGTCGGCAACCTCGGCCGGTTGCCCCATCCGACCTAACGGGATCTCGCTCACCATCTTCTCGCGCACCTCCGGCGGAATTCCCATCGCCATCTCGGTGGCGATCAGGCCGGGGGCGATGGCGTTGACCCGCACCCGGGGAGCCAGCGCCAGCGAGAGGGCGCGGGTGAGACCGATCAGGCCGCCTTTCGACATCGAGTAGTTGAACTGCCCGAAATTGCCAAGATAGGCCCGCGAGCTGATGTTGACGATCGCCCCTTCCGCCATCATCCCGGCCAGTGCGGCGCTCAGGCGGTAGGGGGCACCCAGGTTGACCTCGAGCACCGCCGCGAAGTCGTCGGCACTGAGGTTGACGAGGCGGGCGTCACGGGTGATCCCGGCATTGTTGACAAGCGCCCGCACGGATCCGCTCGCGGCGGCCGCCTCCACCACCGCCGCCACCCCGCTCGCCGTGGTCACATCGGATTCGATCCCGACGGCCTCAATCCCGGACGTCTTTAGCTCGGCCACCGTCGCCCCCAGGCGGGGGGAGAGATCCACCGCGATCACGGGATGGCCATCGCGGCCGAGTCGCCGGCAGATGGCACCACCGATCCCTCCCGCTGCGCCGGTGACCACCGCCGCCCCGGGAAGGGATCGTCCTACAGACTGATCGGCAATCACGGCAGGGTCTTGCCCAGATGGTCACCGCCCAACCGCACGACCTCACCATGTGGTCCTCCCGGACGGAGGAGCAGTTCCACCCAGAGGGCGACCATGGCCGGATCGGCGGTCGATTCCACGGCCAGGACGTTCACCGGGATGCCGGCTTTGCGGTTCTCGACTGCGAATGTCCGCGCCGCCGACAGCAGCCCACAGGCGACCATCGCCCGCCCCGGCCCATTGCGACCGAGCAGGTCGTCGCCGTCGACGACAAAGACGGCCGGCCATCCCTCCCGAGCAGCCTGCTGGGAGAGGACGAAGGCCTCCGTGAGCTCCGCCCGAACCGGTGCCCAGTCGTCGCCGGTAGCGGGGTCAGTCACGAACACCAGGGCCGGGGCGTCCTCCCAGACAGGCTGGAGGTCACGAGCCAGGTTGGGCGAGGGGCAGCGGATCATGACCCGCGGTCCGGCACCGCCGCCTCATCGAAGGGACGAGCCAACTTCCCGGACAAGCCCGCTTCTGCCAACACCTCCTGGCTGTGCTCCCCCAGCAGCGGAGGGCGGAGGTGGGATCGGGAGGTGGAGCCGTCGAGCCGGATCGGCGATCCCTGGCTGCGGACCCGACCCGCCTTCGGGTGATCGAATTCGACGACCATCTCGTTGTGGAGCACTTGAGCATCGCCGAACACTTCGGCCAGGTCGAGCAGGCGGCCCGCCGGAACACCGGCTCGGTGCAACAGCGCCAGCCAGTGTTCGGCGCTGGCCGAAGCCAGCGCCTCCTCCAGCAAACCGGCAAGCTCCTCCCGGTTCGCGACCCGCAGTTCATTGCTGCCAAAGCGGGGGTCGGCGACCAGCACCTCCAGCCCCAGCACCCGGCAAACCTCGCGGAAGTGCCGGTCCGAAACGACGGCCAGGTTAAGGTAGCCATCGCCGGTGCGCAGGGTCTGATTGGGTGCCGTCACCGGCGAGGCGGTGCCGGTCCGTCGGGGCTGGACGCCGGTCGCAAAAAACTGGGCATTCCAACCGGCCTGTACCGCGATGAGACCGTCCCGCAACGAGATCTCTATCAGGCGGCCAGGTGCGCCGGCGTTCTTGGCCGCGAGGGCAGCGGAGATGGCGTACGCGGCGTTGGTGCCCGCCACGAAATCACCGATGGTGGTGGCGGTCTTGTGTGGCGCCTCGCCCTCGGCGCCCGTAATGGACATCATTCCCGACTCCCCCTGAAAGATGAGGTCGATACCGGCCCGGTCGGCGTACGGCCCCGAACCGCCAAAAGCGGTGATGGCGGTAAAGACGAGCCCCGGGCCTTCCTCTGCCAGCTGCTGGTATCCCAGGCCCATCCGATCCATCGCTCCCCGGCGCAAGTTATGCAAGACCACGTCCGCGCGCAGGCAGAGCAGGCGAAGAGCGGCGCGGACCTCGACTCGCCGGGCATCCACGGCCATGCTCCGTTTGCCCCGATTGAGGGACATGAAGAAAGCACTCTCTCCATTGATGAACGGCCCGATTTGCCGGGCCAGATCGCCTTCGGGCGGCTCGACCTTGACGACGTCGGCCCCCAGGTCGGCCAGAAGCATCCCGCAGTAGGGAGCGGCCACCAGGTTTCCGAACTCGATGACCCTCACCCCGGTGAGCGGCAAGGGAACCGTCGGAAGGCCGGGGTCGGGTCGGGAGCCTCCGGTCATACCCGTTCGACGACGGCGGCAACTCCCTGGCCCACTCCTATGCACATGGTGGCGAGACCATAACGCCCGCCCTGGCTCGCCAGCTCGTGAACCAGGGTGGTCAGGATGCGGGCTCCGGAGGCGCCCAGCGGATGGCCGAGAGCAATGGCCCCGCCGTTGGGGTTGACCGTCGATGGGTCGAGACCCAGCTGGCGGATGGTCGCCACCGCCTGGGCGGCAAAGGCTTCGTTCAGTTCGACCAGGTCGAGGTCGGCGACTCCTATTCCCGCCCGGCGCAGCGCCTTCTCCGTGGCGGGAACGGGGCCGATTCCCATCACATCGGGATGGACCCCGGCCGCCGCCGAGGAAACCAGTCGGGCTAGGGGCACCAGGCCGTGGAGATGCAGGCCCCGTTCGGTGGCGAGGAGCACGGCGGCAGCGCCGTCGTTCATGGGAGAGGAGTTGCCGGCGGTCACCGTGCCACCCTCCCGGAATACCGGTCGCAACGCAGCCAGGGCATCGAGGGACGCATCGACCCGCGGCCCCTCGTCTGATGCCACCAGCGCCGTGGCACGATGACGATGGTCGGTTAGAGCCTCGATCGGCTCGATCTCCTGCTTGAAATGCCCGGCGGTCTGGGCGGCCACCGCCCGCTGGTGGCTCGTCAACGCGAAGGCATCCTGCTCCTGGCGGGTCACCCCGTATCGCTCCGCCACCACCTCGGCGGTCATGCCCAGGGTGATCGGCGGATACAGCTCTTCCATCCGGGGGTTGACGAGTCTCCAGCCGAGGACGGTGTCAGCCACCACCGGGGGGCCGGTGGCGAATGGCCGGTCCGCTTTGGCCATTACCAACGGCGCTCGGGACATCGACTCGGACCCGCCCGCGATCATGACGTCGCCCCATCCCCCGGTGAGGGCGTGGGCGGCGGCGATGACCGCTTGCAGCCCCGATCCGCACAGGCGGTTGACGGTCACCCCCCCGACCTCCAGCGGCAGCCCAGCCAGCAGCACGGCCATGCGGGCCACGTTGCGGTTGTCCTCACCGGCCTGGTTGGCGGCACCCCACACCACGTCCTCCACTGCCCCGGGGTCGAGACCGGGGTTCCGATCGAGCAGCCTCCGCAGCACGTGGGCAGCGAGGTCGTCGGGCCGGACGTGCGCCAGCTGGCCGCCGAGCCTCCCCATCGGCGAACGACAGGCATCCACCAGGTAGACATCCATGGCGGCCAAGCTAACTCTTCAGGAGTGGGGTTGGTGGCGGGCCATCGTCATCAATTAGGAAGTTAGGCGGCGGGCGCCACGCTCAGCCAGATCCGTCCGCCGATGACGCCCGAACGCAGCCGGTAACGGGCGCGGCCCTCAATGGTCTCGGTGTCGAGCCCGATCGCCAGCGGGCGATCAACGTCAACACCCAGCCTCTCCAGCACCGCCCGGCGACCCTCCGGCCCCAGCTCAGGGTTGACCATCGCCAGCAGAGTGCCCCACATCGCCAGCACGACCTGTCCATGTTCGCCCTGGCCGGGGCCCGCCGAGATCATCAGTGTCCTCACCAGCCCGGTGGCCGGGTCGGTGGTGGCAAAGAGGAACAGATCCTCCGCTACCGCGACCTGGAGCCTGCGGCCGAAACCGGTCTCGGTCAGGAAGAGCTCGAGCCCGAGCCCGCCGGCTGCGTCATTCCAGAGCGCCGGAATCCGATCGAGTCCTCCGGCAAAGACGATCGGAAGGGAGGGGGTGCCGGTGGTGGAGACGGGTCCCAACAAGGGGGTGGAGCGGGACCTTTCCCCACTTCCCGCCGCCACCAGGATCGCGACCAGCATCAACGCGCCAATCACTCCAAGTTGCCAGCGTTGCCGCGTGCTCAGGTTGGAGAGAGCAGCCGAAGCCGCCGCATTCGATTTGCCACCCCCGAAAGGGACGGGGCCGGCTGGGGGAGAGGGCTCTGCCTCCGGCGGACCGGCCGCTGCCCGGGCCGCCTCCACCGCCGCAGCCAGGGTGGGCGCTCCCCATCTCTCCAGGATCTGGCGGTTGAATGGGATCGGATCGTCAGGTGTGAACCAAGCTCGCTCGCGCCCGACAATCACCAGAAACCGGTCGCCCGACGCCTCGATTCGGGACTCTTCGAGCGACCAGCTGCCCACCCGCCCGGTGGCCGTCGCCAGTACCAGCTCGGTGCTGGTCAGCTCGAGGTTCACACGCAAAGGCCGGGCATCGTCCTCGAGCGAGAGGCTCCCGCTGAATGCCATCACCCGCCAAGCTATCGCTCCCGGGTCCGCGAACCTGGCATCGCCCTCGTCGCGCCCCGAGGCGGGCCCCCGGCATCACCAGCATCCGGCGCTTGCCGCCCAGTGTCTCCACCCCCCGTCCGCATAGACCAGATAAGCGGCAGCGGCAACGTTGGCCACCGGATCGAAGATCGAAGCACCCGGCAACCCGATTGCGCTGGCCCGGGCCGCCCAGTACCGGGGGATGTGCTGGAAGAGCCCGGCGGCACCTGATTGTGGGTTCTGGGCATTGGGGTCGCCGCCGCTCTCGCAGGCGATCACGGTCAGTGCCAGGTCGACGTCTCCGGGGGCGAAGTAGGCCGAGACCAGCGCTCGCCACTCCTCGACCGGGCGGGGGGCCGGGGGCGGAGCCGGGGCGGATGCCACCCTGGGGCGGGACGCTGGGGCGGCCGGCGGGGGCGCCGTCGTCGAAGAAGAAACCGCCACAGTCGGTACCAACCCACCCGAGTCCGGGCCCGGGTCGAGAGGCGGATCCGGACAACCGCCGTCGCAGTAAGTCGATGGCCAGGGCAGCAACGGTGGCGCGGGACTCGAGCCGAGAGCATTCGATCCCGCTCCGTCGTTGGCAGGGTCCACGACCGGGACAGGTTCAGAGTTGGGGGTGCTCGATCCGACCGTCGGGGCCATAGCGGTACCGAGCCAGAACAGCATGCCGAGTATTGCTACTGAGGAGAGGGGTGAGTGCCAGCGCCGCACGCAGCCTCCAATGTCTTGTCGAAACGAAAGACGGCCCCCGGCTCCGGATGCCCGGCGCCCGGCTCGAAAGAGCCCGCCCGACATCTGGAAGTAAATGGAAAGCCGCCCTGACTCCGGCGGAGACGCTAGGGATCCGAATGCCGCAGTGCCAACCCGTGGTGGCCGGGCGACCTATCTTCCCCCGGTGAAAGGCACAATCACCGGTGTGGCCGGCGTCCTGATCTGGACGTCAGCGGAGCGATTCGGGGCACTGCGACATTTCTATGTCGATGTCCTGGGGCTGACCCCACGCACCGATCGCCCCGGCTTTGCCAACTTCGAGTGGGGCCAGGGCTCGACCCGGCTCACCCTGGCGGTGCATGACCAACTCGACGGGGCCGCCCGCGATCCGCTGCGGGTGATGGTGAACTTCAGCGTGGACGGGATCGACGCCGTCCATCACCGGCTGACCGAGGCGGGGATCCGGTGCATCCGCCCGCCCTCCCGTGAGCCCTGGGGCGGTATGGTCTCGACCTATGCCGACCCCGATGGGAACGCGGTGCAAATGCTCGAACTGACGGCAGCGCGCTAGCCCGGTCGCTCTAGACCAGCGAGGCCTCAACCGTGATCTCGACGTTCCCCTTGAGCGCGTTGGAGACCGGACAGCCGTCCTTGGCGGCGGTAGCCGCCTCCACATACGCCGCCTCATCGATCCCGGGCACGTTTCCCACCACCCGCAGGGCCATGCGGGTGAGCCGCCAGCCGGCGTCGGTCTTCTCGAAACTGGCCGTCGCATCGGTCTCGAGACTGGTGGGTGTAAAACCGGCCCGACCCAAGCCGCCGGCGAGGGCCATGCAGTAACAGGCGGCGTGGGCCGCGGCGATCAACTCCTCGGGGCTGGTCTTGCCATTGGGGGCCTCTGTGCGGCTCGGCCAGCTCACCGGAAGCGGACCGACTACCCCGCTCGCCAGCGTCGCCTCCCCCCATCCTTCAGCCAGATTCCCCTGCCACACGGTGCGGGCACGACTGTCCATCGAACACTCCTCATCATTGCCAGGGCGGGAGACTATTAGCTTCGGGGCCGGCGGCGAAGTGACGGGCCCCGGCTCCCGCCCAGTGGATCAACAACCGGTGGGTCAACAACCGGACCAATAACCGGATCAATCACCAATTGACAGATAACCGAGCCGTCGCTCGCTCGCCCCGTCGTCAGCCGGGAGCCACTCCCAGCCAATTCCCAGGCTTTTCTCGATAATTGGAGTTATGACGAGCGAGACGGCCATCGGCGATTCGACCCGGCACCCTCCCGCCCGGCTCCTGGTCGTCGACGACGAAGATGCCCTGGTCGATATGGTCGCCACGGCCCTTCGCTTCGCCGGATACCAGGTGAGCACCGAGCAGAGCGGCTTCGACGCTTTGCGGTCGGTGCGCAACCACCCGCCCGATCTGGTGATCCTGGACGTCAACATGCCCGACCTCGATGGTTTTGAGGTGTGCCGGCGGATCCGGCGCGACGGCCATGACATGCCGGTGATCTTCCTCACGGCCCGGGACGGTCTCGACGATCTCCGGGCCGGCTTCCGCCAGGGCGGAGACGACTACCTAACGAAGCCGTTCAGCCTGGAAGAACTCGGGCTTCGAGTCGAAGCTTTGTTGCGGCGCTCCCAGGGGACCGCCCCCGGACCGCGCCGAATCGTCAGTGGCGGCTTGGCCATCGATGAAGAAGCACATCTGGTCTCGGTGGGCGAGCAGCAAGTGCAGCTCTCCCCCACCGAGTATCGACTGCTCCGTTATCTGATGTTGAACCGGGACCGGGTCCTATCCAAGGATCAGATTCTTGACTATGTGTGGGAATACGACTTCGGCGGGAATGCCGGGATCGTCGAGACCTACATCGGCTACCTGCGCCGCAAGCTCGGTGAGTCCGAGGGCAGCCGAATCCAAACCGTGCGCAGCTTCGGCTACGTCCTCCGTAGCCCGGGCCGATAGGAAATGACCCTCCGTCTGCGGCTCATCATTGCCTTCACCGCCTTGCTGCTCGCCGTTATCGCCGTCGTGGGAGTAGTCGCGGTGCGATCGACCCGCCGGGTTCTCATCGCGCAAATCGACGACCGGATCACAGTGGTGATGAACCAGCTCGCCCGCCGGGATCCAGGACGCCGTCCTGGTGGCCCGCTGCAACGGCTCGGAAGCGACCGCTTTCTGGCCGAGCTCGTGCTCGACGCCGGAGGTGACATCATCTTTTCGTCCCCCTCCGGTCTCGAGGGAGATCCTGACCCCCTCCCCGACGTCACTGCCATCACCGCCCTGCCCGTCCCGACCGCCCGGATCGTCACCATCGCTTCCCTCGATGGCAGCTTCGACTATCGGGCGGGAGTGGTTCGCAGTCCCGGCGTGACCCTGGTCTTCGCCCAGCCGCTGCGTGACGTGACCGCGGCTACCCGTGCCATCTCCCGTCGCCTCGTCTGGTCGGGAGCGTTGGTGCTGGTGGCCGGAGGCGGGGCAGTGTGGCTGACGGTTCGCCGGGGAATGCGCCCCATCGACGACATGATCGCCACCGCATCGGCCATCGCCGCCGGTGACCTGACCCGCCGGGTACCGCCCGCCGATCCGGGATCCGAGTTGGGCCGGCTCGGCAGTGCCCTGAACCACATGCTGGCCGAAATCGAAGGAGCCTTTTCGGCCGAAGCCAGGGCCAACGACCGACTCAAGCAGTTCGTCGCTGACGCCTCCCACGAGTTGCGAACTCCCCTGACCGCGATCGCCGGCTACACCGAACTGCATCGCAAGGGGGCCTTCGCCGATGCCGCACAAGCCGACCATGCCATGCGCCGCATCGAGGCGGAAAGCCGGCGGATGCGACGGCTGGTCGATGATCTCTTGTTGCTGGCCCGGCTGGATCTGGCCCGGGATGAGGTCGATTCGCCACTCCACCGTCATCCGGTAGAGATCGCGGCCATCGCCCGGGACGCGGTGGCCGATTCCCTGGCCATCGACCCCGCCCATCCGATCGCGGTCGAGGCGCCGGCTCCGGTGTGGATCGACGGGGACAGCGAGAGGGTGGCCCAGGTTCTGGTGAACTTGCTCTCCAATCTCCGCTCTCATACCCCACCAAACACACCGGCGGTCTTGAAGGTCGGCCAGGCCGACAGTGCCGCCGTCATCGAACTGAGCGATGAGGGGCCCGGATTTCCGCCACAGGCACTGGGCCACGTGTTCGATCGCTTCTACCGCATCGACTCTTCCCGGTCCCGTCGAAGCGGCGGCGCCGGACTGGGTCTGGCCATCGTTGACGCTATCGCCCGGGCCCATGGCGGCAGCAGCGAGGCCGCCAACCTTCTCGGCGGCGGCGCCCGCATCACCGTCCGATTTCCTCGCAAGAACGCACCCTGATTCACCCGGGGGCTCTCAGCAGATTCCCGGCTTGCTGAAGCCTGGTTCTCAGGCTGGGGGGAGATGCTGAGGGTGCAAAGGGAAGTCAGAGAGAGGAGAACATCGTGAAATTCCAGAAGAAGCTGGCGGTGGGGGCGGCCCTAGCCACGCTGAGCCTGGTGGTCGCGGCCGTGGTGTTTGCCCCGGTCATGGCGGGGGCCCAGGAAACGACCACCACTGACGAGGTGGCGGAGTCGGAGTCGGTCTATCGGGGTGACCGGATCCGGGCCGCCCTCGACGACCTGGTCGAGGCGGGAACGATCACGGCTGCCCAGGCCGACGCCGTCGCAGAGCACCTCGCCACGACTTTTCCCCATCATGGCCTTCCCCATCATGGCCTTCCCGCCCACGGTCGGCATTTCCTGGGACGCGGAATGGCTTGGGCCGGCTTGAACGAGATCGCAGCCGTGATCGGAGTCGACCTAACCGACTTGACGGAGGCGCTCCGTGACGGTCAGAGCATCGCCGACGTCGCCACCACCAACGGGGTGGATCCAGAGGACGTCATCGATGCGCTGGTGCAAGCTCATCAGGACCGGCTGGATCAAGCGGTGGGGGCGGGACGGATCACCGCCGAAGAAGCGGGGGACCGGGCCGCTCGCGCCCGCAGCCACATAACCGACCTCGTCAACGGAGAGTTCGCATTCCGCCCCGGGTTTCTGGTTCGGCCCGCCCGCGACGCCGACGCCTAAACAGGGAACGCCTGAACGTTGGACCTGAACATTGACTGGTCGCTGTGGTTTGGCCGCCATCGACTGGTTGGCCGCCACCGACTGGTTGGCCACCATTGACTGGGGGCCGGGTTGCCCGGCCCCCAGTCTTGCTGTCGGCACGGCTCATGAGGCCTTTTGAGTCGCCGAAGCCGTCCGCGAGGCGACCACCGGGCCCCGCAGCCATGGATGCGGAATGTGCCACGCGTCGGAGGTCTCCCGGCGAACCTTGCGGGAACTCGGCCGAGTTCGCGCCGCGTCAATCAGCTCCTGCTGTCTCAGTTTGGCCATCTCGTAGATGAATCCGGTGTACACCGCGGTCCTCCTCCGGTGATACGAGTTACAGGGGTGGAAGTTATCCGACGTTGCGGACAGATCCTGTCCTCAATTTCGCCTATCGTCGCGTCATGGATCCGAGCGGCCGGATGCTCAAGCTCCTTTCCCTGCTCCAGGCGCGACCCAACTGGACGGGGGAGGAGCTGGCAGAGCGGCTGGGGGTCACCTCCCGCACCCTTCGTCGGGATGTCAATCGGCTGCGCGACCTGGGCTATCCGGTCGAGGCCATCTCCGGCCCCGCCGGCGGATATCAGCTCGCCCCGGGCGGAGCCCTGCCCCCCCTCCTCCTCGACGATCAGGAAGCTGTGACGGTCGTCTTGAGCCTGCGCACCGCTGCCTCTGGCAGTCTGCCCGGGTTTGAGGACGCCGCCATTGCCGCGCTCGCCAAGATCGAACAGGTCCTGCCCCGCCGGCTCAACGAGCAGATCGCCAATCTGGAAGCGAGCATGGTCGGCCTGGCCCGCCGCACCGGCTCCCCCCCGGCGGTAACTCCGGAAGCACTCCTCCATCTGGCCCAGGCCTGCCGCCGACAGGAACGTCTCCGGTTCACCTACGTCGATGTCGAGGGCAACGTCACCGAGCGCCACGTCGAACCCTTTCAGCTTGTCCATACGGGCCGACGCTGGTATCTGGTGGCGCGGGACCGAGACCGTGAAGCCTGGCGGACTTTCCGGATCGACCGCATCAGCAGGCCAGCGACTACCGGCCTGCGCTTCGTCCTGGACAACCCGCCCGACGCCGCGGCCCTGGTCGCCGAAGGCCTGGCGGTTTCCAGCTACGCCCTCCAGGCCAAGGTCATGCTGAAGCTTCCGTACGAACAGGCTCTGAAGATGATCTCTCCGACCGTCGGGGTCCTCGAGCGGAAGCGGGGAGGCACCCTGCTCCGGATCGGCGCCGACGAATTGGGATGGGTGGCCGGGTATCTGGCCGGCCTGGCCTGCGAGTTTCGCATCCTCGACCCGCCGGAACTGAAGAAGGCGGTAGCCGACCTGGGCACGAGCCTGATCCGCCTTTCCGTTTGAGAACGTTCGGTTCTCGGCGGCGATCGGCTCGACGCATCGTTCCTACGCTGGGCTGGTGGAACGCCACCAAGCCCGGATCGCGGTGACGGGCGCCGGCGGGGCAGTGGGTGGAATGGTGGCGAGAACCTGACCCGCCCCGGGCGGCCGGTGCGCCGGGTGATGAGACGCCCCGGCCCAACCATCGAGGAGTTTCTCGAGGCCGACCCCGGCAGCTACCAGCACCTGCTGGGAGAAGGCTGAGCGGATCGGAAAGGCTTAGATCGGATCGAAACGGCTTAGATCGGATCTGGCTCCACTGCTACCTCGGTGGCCTTGACCGCCGCCCAGATCGCCATCCCCTCGACCAGATCGAGAGCCCGGGCGCCGTCGGGCGTGATCTCGACCGACAGCGGCAGTGGAGACCCCAGTTGGACCCGCACCCGGTCGTCGGGCCGCTCGATGCTCGCCACCGTAGTGGGCCAAACATTGCGCGGACTCCCTTCCGGTCGCTGCCGGTGAAGCGAGATCGCCCGGGGATGGATGGTGAGGATCACCGGCCCGGACGTTTCCTGTTCGGCGATGTGCACCTCTCCCCCCAGCTCCAGGGTCACCATCCCGGCATGGGCCGTTCCCACCAACAAATTGATGCCGGCCAGGTCCGCCGCATACCGCGTGCGGGGGCGGGAGCGGATCTGCGCAGCGGTGCCCGATTGGGTGATGCGCCCCTCCTCGATCACGTGCACTCGATCGGCCAGCAAAAAGGCCTCGGCCGGGTCATGGGTGATCAGGAGGCGGGGACCGGGGTAGGCCGCCAGATGCTGGCGGAGAGTGCGCCGTAACCGGGCCCGGGTCGCCACATCGAGGGCCGCCAGCGGCTCGTCGAGCAGCAACGCCTCGGGGTCGATGGCCAGGGCCCTCGCCAGCGCCACCCGCTGGGACTGACCACCCGATAGATGACGGGTGTCGGCCGACCCCAGCTCGCCCATCCCCAAGCGCTCCAGCCACTCGGCCGCGCGCAGGCGGGCCAGGCCGCGGCGCCAGCCGAGGCTGCGGAGCCCGAAGGCCACATTGTCGAGGACACTGAGATGAGGAAAGAGAACGTAGTCCTGAAACACGACCCCGACCCGCCGTTGCTCGGGTGGAACGAAAATCCCCGCCGCCGGGTCATCGACCGGACGTCCGCCGATCTCGATGCGTCCGTGGTCGAGAGGCTGGATCCCGGCCAGGGCCAGCACCGTTGTGGTCTTGCCCGAACCATTGGGGCCGAGCAGGGCCACGGTCTCGCCCGCGGAGATCTCGAGGTCCAGGTCGAGGCTGAAGCCGCCCGGTCGGCGTATCTCGAGCCGGCCGGCCAGCCCCGGCGTCAGGTGACTCGCCACCAGCGACCCCGAAGACCGATGATTACTACCAGCGAGACCGCCACCAGCACCAGGCTCAGGGCGA
The DNA here is from genome assembly GCA_035463935.1 of Acidimicrobiia bacterium. Classification (GTDB taxonomy): domain Bacteria; phylum Actinomycetota; class Acidimicrobiia; order Spongiisociales; family ZC4RG35; genus DATEEG01. The sequence continues at coordinate 14,965 of DATHSX010000424.1, forward strand.
CGGCTGCATCCGGGTCGCTCTCGAGGGCGATGAAGACGGCCAGGGGGAGGGTCTGAGTCCGGCCGGGCAGGTTGCCGGCGAAGGTGATGGTGGCGCCAAATTCTCCCAGGGCCCGTGCCCAGGCCAGCACGGTCCCGGCCAGGAGAGAAGGACGGACCAGCGGCATGGTCACGCGGCGGAAGACGGTGAACGGCCCGGCCCCGAGGCTGGCGGCGGCCTGCTCGAATCGCCGATCGAGACCGCCGAGAGCCCCGTCGAGTGTCAACACCAGGAAGGGGAGGGCCACAAACGTGTTGGCCGCCACGACCCCCCAGATCGAGAAGGGAAGCGAGAACCCGGTGGCGAGATAAAGCGGCTCGCCCAGCAGCCCGCGCCGGCCGAGTGCGAACAGCAGGGCCGCCCCCCCGACCACGGGCGGCAAAACCATCGGCAGGATCACGAGTCCGCGGATCACGCTCCGGCCCGCGAATTCCACCCGCGCCAGCAGCCACGCCAGGGGTACTCCCAGGATCACGCTGATGACCGTCGCGGCGAGCGAGGTGAGGAGCGAGAGCATCATCGCCTCCCGCGCCATGGCGCTTTCCAGCAACCCGCCGAGCCGGGTCCACGGGGTGCGCGAGAGCAGTCCGACGAGCGGAACCAGGAACACGCCCACCCCGAAGACGGCGGCCACCAGGAGGGGTAGCGGGGGGCGGCGACGGAGCCGGTGAGAGGAGGATTCGGGAAGGGTCATGGCGCTTGGAAACCGTATCGGCTCATGATGGCTTGACCCGGTTCGCTGAGCACGAGGGAGAGAAAGGCAGCCGCGCCCTCGCGGTTGGCGGCGCCCACCATCACCGCGATCGGATAGGTGGTGGCGACGTTGTGAGCCGCCGGAATGGGTATGCCTTCGACCGCGCCGGCGGCGGACTGCACATCGGTTGCATACACGATCCCCGCATCCAGCTCGCCGGCCCCGATCTTCGCCAGCAGCGCTCTGACATCCGGCTCCTCCGTATCGACCGCGGCGATCACTCCCGCCCGCTCCAGGACCCGGCCAGCCAGCTGGCCACAAGGCACCGTCGGCGCGCACAGTCCGATGAGCAGCGACTCCGCCGCCAAGTCGGCCAGACCGTCTACCCCGGCGGGATTGCCGGCGGGAACGGCGATGGCCATCTGATTGCGGGCGAACGCCGCCGGCTGCTCCACCAGACCCCCCTCCCGCAAGGCCTCCATGTTGGCGGGGTCGGCCGGGGCGAAAACGTCGGCCGGAGCGCCGTTGAGCAGCTGCTCGCGCAGAGTGGAGGAGCCGGCGAAGTTGAACCGAACTTCGAGGCCGGGATCGGTTGCCTCCAGTGCCCGCCCCATGTCCACGAACGCGTCGCTCAGGGAAGCGGCGGCGAACACCATCACCGCCGGTGCCGGGCCCTCGGCCGCGGCTCCCCCGCACGCCCCCGCGACCAGGCTCAGCAGAATCGCGATCCCGATCCCCGGGCGGGCTCTCACTAGTCGCATTGCGACCATGTATAGTCGCATTGAGACTATGCCGTCCAACGACCGAGCCCAGTCATTGACGGAATGGGTCGTACTCGCGTTGCTGGCCGAAGGTCCCAATCACGGGTTTGCCCTCGCCCGACTATTGGGCGCGAACGGTGAGGTCGGCACGGTTCTAACGGTTCGGCGTCCCCTCGTGTATCGGGCTCTGGACCGGCTGGTGGTGGCAGGACTGGCGGCCGAGCGGCACCGGGAGCCGGGCACCGCCGGACCCGACCGCACCGTCTACCGGGTGACACCGCTGGGTCGGCGACGTCTGGCTCGATGGCTTCACCAGCCGGTCGAGCACATCCGCGACCTGCGGGTGGAGTTCCTTGCCAAGCTCGTCTTGCTCAAACGGTCGGGACAGTCGCCGGCCGCGTTGATCTCCGCCCAACGCCGCGCCCTGGCACCGACTCTGGCCGCTCTCAACCAACCGGCCGCTCTCAACCAACCGGGGGCCCTCCCAACCGAAGTGGAATTGTGGCGTCGCCACAACGCCCGAGCCGCGGCTTCGTTCTTGGATGCCCTGGCCCGCCGCGCCACTTGAGCGCTAGAGCGGGTCGGGCTCTCGTCGTCGCCGCACGGCCACCACCTCATCGAGCGCGCCCGGATCGGCGAGGGCATCGCGGCTGGCGACTTGTTCGGGGGCCGACCCCATGAGAATCTTCTTGACCGGCAGCTCGAGCTTCTTCCCCGACAGGGTCGTGGGTAGGGCCGCCACCTGGTGAATCTCGTCGGGCACATGACGGGGGGAAAGCTGGGTGCGAACAGCCCGCCGGATCGCTCCGGCCAACTCCTCGTCCAGGACTGCGCCGTCGGCCAGCCTCGTCAACAGGACGACCCGCCCGGGTCCCCCTGTCGCCCGATCGTCGAGATGCACGACCAGCGAGTCGACCACCTGCGGCACTTCGCTCACGACCGAGTAGAATTCGGCCGTTCCGATGCGAACCCCTCCCCGGTTCAGGGTCGCATCGGAGCGACCGCTGATCACACAGCTCCCGCGCTCGGTGATGGTGATCCAGTCGCCGTGCCGCCACACTCCCGGGTAGGACTCGAAGTACGACTGCCGGTAGCGGGCGCCATCCTCGTCGCCCCAGAACCCGAGGGGCATCGACGGCATGGGGGCGGTGATGACGAGTTCGCCGGGCTCCCCGATCACCGCCTTCCCGGTCGGGTCATAGGACTCGACCCGAGCGCCCAGGAAGCGACATGAGATCTCCCCCGCCCAGACCGGCACCAGAGGAGACCCGCCAACGAAGGCTGTGCACATATCGGTTCCCCCGCTGATCGACGCCAGCATCATGTGGGAGCCCACCTCCCGGTAGGCCCAGCGGTAACCCTCTGCCGGCAGGGGCGAGCCGGTGGAGCCCACGCACCGCACCCGGCTCAGGTCCAGGTTCTTCCCGGGGTGAACTCCG
>DATHSX010000425.1:0-2007 GCA_035463935.1 Acidimicrobiia bacterium
CGTGACCCCCTGGTTCGCCAAAGGGCGAACTGCGCGGAAATGTCGGGGTCGCTTTCGATGCGGGCGCCTATCTGCTCGACCCCGTTGACGGTCGAGCCCGGCTGCATCCGGTAATCGACCAGCTGCCCGTAACGCTCCGGATCCGAATCCACCAGCAGGAAAGCGGACATGTTGGCCCGGCCCCTGGGCGAAAAGGACTGCAGCGCGACGTAGGAGAGCTGCTCGTCGAGCGGCAGCAGGAGATAGTACGGCAGCGCCTCTCCCAGATACGCCGTGCCGCCGGTGGTAGAGGGCTGGTCGCCCCACAATGGCTCGGTGCGGCGTACGTTGTCGGCGTTCACGTCGCCGATCTGAGGGATGGCCCAGGCATCGAGCTCCTGGAAGAAGGAGGCCGGGTCGGTGACGTGGTACTCGCGGTAGATCTCGCTTTGCACCGTGAAGAGGTCGAGCGGGTAGCGGATGTGCCTGCGGAGGGCGCTGGGCATCGCCTCAGCCGTTGCCACCAGACCGGGGAAGGACTGGCGCCAGGAGGCCAGCACCGGATCCGCTTCGTCGGCGGCATAAAACGTGACGTCACCGTCATACGCATCGATGACGGCCTTGACCGAGTTGCGAACGTAGTTGATCCCGTCGACGAGACCCGACCGCCGGGGGAGTCGACGCAGGTCGTTGAAGGTGAGCGGGGTGGCATAGGGGTAGTTGCCGGTGAGCGTGTACATGTCGATCACCCACTTGACCCTTCCCTCGACCACGACCGCGTAGGGATCGGAGTCGGAGGACAGGAATGGAGCTAGGCGGTCGACTATCCCCCGCACGTTCCGCTCCATGAGGATCTTCGAGTCGGGGCGGATCTGGCCGGAGATGACCATGTTGAGATCCCGGTACCGAAGCCCGAACGCCAACCGCCGCCAGATGCTGGAAAGATCGATCCCTCCGGTGCCGTCGTAGTCGGAGGACTCGTAGGTGTCCTGACCCGTCGGGTAGTCGATCTCCCCGGCGGCGTTGCGCACCACCACGGGGGCGGTGACCGCTTGCTGGATCTCGCCGAAGTAGATGCGGGGCTGAGCGATCTCCAACTCCGGGACCTCCGACACCGGTGGGATCTCCCTGATCAGATATTCGGGCTGTCCATCGGTGCCGATCCGGGCGGCATAGGAGGCCACCGCTCCGAATCCGTGGGTGTAGCTGAGGCGGCGTAGCTGCCAGTTGTCCTCGATGTCGGACTCGTCGAGCTCCCGGACCGCGATCATGACCTGGGTGGGGCTGCCCTCGATCATGTAGCGATCGGTGTCCACCCTGGCCAGCCCGTAATACTCCCGGAACTCCTGGGGTGAGTACGCCCGGGAGAGAACATAGGGATCCCAAAGTCGGAGGTTGCCGAGGGCGGTCGCCTGGGAATCGATCTCTTCCGGCTCGATGACGGGGTCGGCGGCGAAGGTCCGCACATCCACCCGATCGAGGCCGTAGGCCGCACGGGTGAAGCTCAGGTTGTAAGCGATGTATTGCTGCTGTTGGGCCAGCGGATTGGGCTCCACCTGCAGCTTTTCGATCACGGCCGGATAGACCACTCCGGCCCCCACCGCCACCAGCACCCAGGCCGAGCCAGCGATCACGGGGAGGGTCCAGCCCTTCCTCCAGATGTTGACGATGAGCACCAGGGCCGTGAGGATCGCCACCGCCAGCAGCAGGCTGTACGCAGGAAGGCGGGCGTTCACGTCGGTGTAGCCGGCCCCGAAAAACTGATCGGACCTGTCCGAGAAGAGCAATCGGTATGAGTCCAGCCGGTAGAGCCCCGCCCGGAGCAGGGCGAGCAGGGCCAGCAGCACCGACAGGTGCACCTTGGCCCCGCCGGAGAAGAACGAACCGCCCCGGGGGCGCAGCCGGAGCGCGCCGTTCAGATAGTGGGCCGCGGCGACAGCCAGAGTGGTGACCAGGATGAGGTTGAACGCCCACACCAGCAGATCACGAGTCAGTGGCAGCCGGAAGACGTAGAACCCGACGTCGTTG
>DATHSX010000426.1:0-9817 GCA_035463935.1 Acidimicrobiia bacterium
GTGCGCGTCGCCGCGCCCGCGACCGAGCGGGCCCTGCTCTGGAAGGGGCGCAAGGCGGCGTTCGGGGCGGTCGCGCAGGCCGCCCCCAACTACTACCTGCACGACACGGTCGTTCCCCGCACCAGGCTGGTCGCCACCATGGAAGAGGTTTACCGCATCGGGAAGCGCCACGGGCTCACCATGCTTAACGTTCTTCATGCCGGTGACGGCAATCTCCATCCGCTGATGGCTTTCGACGGCAGCGAGGCGGGGATGTTCGAGAAGGTGCACGCCGCCGCCGACGAGCTGGTCGAACTGTGCGTCAAGCAAGGCGGGGTCCTCTCCGGGGAGCACGGGATAGGACGGGAAAAGCGGGACCTGATGCCGCTCATGTTCTCTCCCGTTGACCTCGACGCCCAGGCGAGGATCAAAGAGGTATTCGACCCGGATGCTCGCTTCAATCCGGGGAAGGTCCTGCCGCTTGGGTCCCGCTGTTTCGACGCCGCCGGCCAGCTTCCCGAGGGCGCCTGGGTGTGACCTCGATCAAGGTCGGCCTGGCGCAGCTCGTTGCGAGGATGCAGGCCGAGGTGCCCGGGCTGCCCGACGCCGAGCTGACCGCCGCCCCTGCCACGCCCGGTGAGGTGGCCGAACTGCTGGCGGAGGCCACGGCCGCCCGACTCAAGGTCCTCGTCTGGGGAGGAGGCAGCCATCAGGGATTCGGTCATAGGTTCGATCCCGACCTCGTGCTCTCCACCTCGCGGCTGAATCGGCTGCTCGCCTGGGAGCCGGATGACATGACGGTCGTGGCGGAGGCCGGGATAGGAGTGGACGACCTCGAGACCCGGCTCGCCACCCGTCGTCAGACGGCCATCCTTCCCGAACGACCGGGACCGGCGACCGTGGGCGGGGTGTTGTCGGCCGGGGTCTCCGGTTACCGCCGGTCTCGGTACGGACCTACCCGCGACCGCATTCTGGAGGTCACGGTGGTGACCGGCGACGGCCGCATCGTCAAGGCCGGGGGTCGGGTCGTCAAGAACGTCACGGGGTACGACCTCCCCCGGTTGGTCGTGGGCGCCCTCGGATCATTGGGGGTGATCGTGTCGGCGTGCCTCAAACTGTGGCCGCTCCCGGTGGCCACCGCCACCGTCACGGTCGCCGATCTCGAGGCGTCCCGTGCCGTCCACCGGCCGCTGTCGATTCTGTCGGACGCTCACGCCACCAAGGTCTATCTGGCCGGAACCCCCGCCGAGGTCGATTCGCAGGCAAACCGGCTGGAGGGCACCAGGGAGGAAGGGCTCCGTTGGCCGCCACCGCTGCCGGGCGAGCTCATTTGGTCGCTCCGGGTCCCCCCGGCACTGGTGGAGACCGCCCGCCGGCGCATTCCATCGGAGGCCAGCCAGATCGCCCAGATCATGGTGGGGGAGATCGGCCTCGGGACGAACCACACGGGCGGGATGCCAGAGCTCCGGGAATGGGCCGAGTCGGTCGGGGGTCGGCTGGTGCTCGTCCGCGCTCCCGAACCGGTCTACCGGGAGATCGACCCGTGGGGCACTCCTCCCGGTTCGGTCGACCTTCAGCGCCGGCTGGTGGCGGCCTTCGACCCGGCCCGGGTCTTCAATCCCGGCCGGCTCCCGGGGCGGATCTGAAGTGCCGGCGTGGGTCACGCAGTTCCGACCGACGAGGGAGGAGCTCGCGGCCTGCGTCCAATGCGGGCTATGCCTGCCGCACTGTCCCACCTTCCGGCTCACCGGCCTGGAGACGGCGTCGCCGCGGGGCCGGTTGGCGGCGATGAGCGCGGTGGCGGCCGGGGCCCTCCGGGTTGATGCCGACTTCGAGGAGGTGATGACCTTCTGCCTCAACTGCCGGGCCTGTGAGGCGGTGTGCCCGAGCTTGGTGCCGTATGGACGGGCCATGGAAGGAGCCCGGGCCGAGTTGGCCGCTCAACGACCGGGGCTATTGCGACGGCTCCGGCATTTCGTCATCGGCCGTCTGGTGCCCTCCCGCCGCTTCATGAGCCTGCTCGCCAGGTTCGTCAGGCTGTCCCAGCAGCTCCGACTGGCAAGGCTCATGCCCCGGCGGGTCCGAGCCGGCTTCCGGGGACTGCGACCCATCGTCGGACATCAGGTCGCTGCCGCGCGTCACGCCACTGGCCCACTGGGCCGGGTCGCCCTCCTCCGGGGTTGTGTCATGGAGCCCTGGTTCGCAAACGTGAACAGGGTGGCCGCAGCCCTCCTCGGCCGGGCCGGTTATGAAGTCGTGTCCCCTGCGGCGCAAACCTGTTGTGGGGCGCTCGCCGCCCATGACGGGGCGATGCCGGCGGCGGCGCGCCTGGCGCGCCAGAACGCCGCAGCCTTCGCCGGCTTCGACGTGGTGGTCGCCACCGCGGCCGGTTGCAGTGCCCACCTGAAGGAGTACGGCCACTTCGACGGGGCCGACCTGGCCGGGGCCGCGGTTGACGTCACCGAGTTGGTGGCCCGGGCAATCACCGATGGCCGGTTGCCCCGCCTCAACCTTGGCAGAGGTCCGGTGGCCATCCAGGATCCATGCCACTTGCGCCACGCCCAGCGGATCCTCGCCGCGCCCCGGCTGATCGTCGAGGCAGCCGGTTATGTCCCGGTGGAGATCGACCCCGACGGGCTCTGCTGCGGCGCGGCCGGCATCTACAGCCTGCTGCGGCCCGAAGCCGCGGCCGAGCTCGGACGTCGCAAGGCCGGCCAGGTCAGGTCGAGCGAATCGACTCTCGTGGCCTCGGCCAATCCGGGATGCGAGATGCAGCTGCGGACGCATCTGCCGGACTGGTACCGGGTGGCGCACCCGATCGAGCTCTACTGGGAAGCGCTCGTCGGCGGGGAGGGGTGATGCTCGCTCGGTAATGTCCGCCCTCATAAGGAGGTCGGGATTGGCCGATACCGGTGGCACCGTGCTCACCGCCAACGTCAACGAGAAGTGGCGGCACTACGTCCGCCTCGCCGTCAACTCCTTTGCGACGATGCTCGATCTGGGGCTGTACGCGGTGGGCGCCGCCCTGGTCGGTTTGGGCATCTCGGTCCTGTTGGCCGGATTCGACCTCGTTGGCAGCACTAGCGACCTCAGCACCGGAACCGTGTTGGTTTCGGCGCTGGTGCTCGGCGTGGTGGGGACCTTCTCGTTGGGCCTCGCCGCCGAGGGCCCGGCGCGGCGGAGCAGCCTGGTCCCTGCCCAGAGTGACGCCGAACGAGCCATCGCCCGCGCCTTGTCCGCATTGGCGGTTGGGATCATCTTCATCTTCATTGCCGGCCGGCTCGCAGCGTTCAGCGACGACATCTCGTCCCCTCTGGCCACGGGAATCGAGCTGATCCGAGTAGTCGGTCTTGCCGGCCTCTGGCCGGTGCCCCTGATCGGTGTCCCCTTGGCCTGGGCAGCCCACCGGTCAGGGCTCTTTGGGGAGTCGGCAGTGGAGACCGACCTGCCGATCATGTTCGCGGTCTGGGTGGTAGCGGTGATCCTGCTCCGCGGATAACGGCCGCCGGAGGCCTAGAGGGCCTTCTCGAAGATGAGGTTGGGATGGGCCAACTCCATCTGCTCGGCTGCCAGCGCCGCTTCGAGCCACGGCACGCGCGGCACCATCACCTCCAGCCGCCGCGCCGAACGTTCCCCAGCCAGGTCGACCAGCGCCCGGACCGCCCGATCGGCGTCTTCTCCCGTGGTGATGAAGAGGGGGACCCACATCTCGTCTTCGCTCTCCTCGGTCACCACCCAACCGGAAGGGCAGGTCCAAAGCTGGCGGTTGCGGGCCGCGGCAGCCACGTCGAGAGCCCGCAGCCGCCGGAACGCCCACCCCTCGCTGGGATAGAGCCCGTGTCCAACCCGGGCCTGGTCCCCGGTCGACCACACCATGTAGGCAGGATCGGCTTCGGCCGAGTGGGCCAGGTCGAGCCGCTCGGGGCCTGGCACCCGGCGACCGCCGTTGCCACCGATCGAAGCGCGCCCGGATGCCCCCGCAAAGGAACGAACGGCCAGCACGAACCGGGCCACGGACCGGTAGCCCAGCTTCTCGACCTGCCGGCGGGCCGGGGTGTTGTCGTCTTCGGTCGCCAGACGCACCACTCGCGCCCCCCGCTGGCGGGCCCAATCCATCCCGCGTTCATTCATGGTCGATCCGATCCCGCGGCGGCGATGCTCGGGATGTACCCGGGCTCCGGAGAGCCAGGCCTCCGTGGGGGAGAGCATGCGCACCTGCGCCACGGCGATGGCGCGGTCGGTCTGATCGGCCGCGACCAACACCCGGGAGTCCGGCTCGTCGAGCCAGGCGGGGAACTCCTCGCCGACGTAGTCGCCCCAGCTGAAGGTGCCGGCGGTGAACGAACGAACGGCTTCGGCATCCTCGGGCCGGCCCGCTCTGATGCCGAACCCCTCCGCCTTCTCGCTCACTTCGAGCTCACATCCGCTCCGGCACTTCAATGCCGAGCAGGTCGAGTAGCAGGGTCAGGGCGCGCAGGGTCAAATGGGCCAGAGACAACCAGGAAGCTTGCCGGCTGGGGTCGGCCTCGTCGAGGATGTGACAGTGGTCGTAGAAGCGGTTCCATGCCGAGGCCAGGACAAAGGCGTATTCGGCGAGGTGGTTGGGGGCCCGCAACTCGGCGGCCCGGCCCATGATCTCTGGCAAGCGGGCGAGTTCGAGCATCAATTCACGGTCCGCCGCTTGCACCGGAGGCAATATCGGGCCGGTCGGAAGATCGCGGCCTGCGGCCCGGCGCTGAATCGAGCGGATCCGCACCGCCCCGTACTGGAGGTACGGGCCGGTCTTGCCCTCGAACGACGAGAAACGGTCGAGGTCGAAGATGTAATCCGAGGCGCGGTTGTTGATGAGATCGCCGAATTTCAGCGCCGCCACTCCCACTTGACGGGCGATGGCCTTCCGTTCGGCCTCCGGATAGCCTTCGGCAATCTCGGCCTCGGCCAGCCGGGCCGACGCCGCCGTCTCGATGAGATCGATGAGGTCGGAAAGGCTGACCACTCCCCCGGCGCGGGTCTTGAACGGCTTGCCGTCCTTGCCGTTCATGGTCCCGAACTTGATGTGCTCGAGCCGGACCTCGGGGGGGGCGATCCCTGCCACCCGGGCCGCCCGGAAAAGCTGCTCGAAGTGATCGGACTGGCGAGCATCGACCACGTAGAGGGCGAGGTCGACCCCGAGATCATCAACCCTCATCTCGATCGTGGCGAGGTCGCTGGTGGAATAGAGATAGCCGCCGAGCGACGTCTCCAGGATCAATGGCGGCAGCTCACGCTTTTCGCCGGGCTGGTCGACCCGGATGATCACCGCCCCCCGGCTCTCCTCGGCCACTCCCTGCTCCAGCAGGCGGCGGACCAGGGGCTCCATCCGGTCCGCCACATCCGACTCCCCGTACCAGAGATCGAACTCCACCCCGAGCCGGGCGAAGTCGGCGCGCTGGCTCTCCTCGGAGACCCGCTTCATCTGTTGCCAGAGCGCCACGTAACCAGGTCGGCCCTGCTGCAGTTCCACGGTCATCAGGCGGGCCCGTTCCGCCCACGCCGGATCGGTTTCGGCCCGGGCGGCCGCCACCGGATAAATCTCCTGGAGGTCCTCGAGCGTGACCGGCGGCTCCTCGGGGAAAGGACCGGTGAATTCGGGGACGAAATAGGCGAGTTCGGGGCGGCGACGCTCGATTTCGGCCATGACCAGACCCATCTGCAGGCCCCAGTCACCGAAATGCGGATCGCGGATGACCTTGTGCCCCAGAAACGAGAAGAGGCGGGCCAGGGAGTCGCCGATGATCGTGGCCCGGAGATGGCCCACGTGCATGGCCTTGGCGACGTTGGGTCCGCCGTAATCGACCAGAACGGTGCTCGGTTCGGAGGAAGCCGGCACTCCCAGCCGGGGATCGTCGACGGCACGCTGGGTGACCGCAGCCAGCCAATCGTCGGAGATGGTCAGGTTGATGAACCCAGGGCCGGCGATGTCCACCGCCGCCAGATGAGGATGCGCCCCGAGCCGGCTGGCGACCTTTCCGGCGAGCTCCCGCGGAGGGGCTCCGACGACCCTGGCCGCGGCCATGGCACCGTTGCATTGGAATTGGGCCAGTTCCGGGCGCTGTGAGACCACCACCTCGCCGTGGGCGGGGTCGAGCCCCTCGGCGGCGAAGGCCTCGCCGACCAGCACCGAAAGCTCGGATAGCAGCGACATGAGCCCCATTTTGGTCGCTGTCGCACTGGCCGGGTTCGGCGGCGATGATTTGCGGTCAGCCCACCGGCCCGGTTCGGTAGACCGTCATCGCCTGGGACAACTGGCCCGGCTGTGCATCCCGGGAGATTCCCAAGAGGAAGGTGTCAGCCGCCCCGCCAATCAGCGAGACTACCCTCTCGGAGAGGAGGGCAGCCTGCCCCTGGCTCCATACCAGCCCATCCGCCGACACGTATATCTCATGCCTGGCCGGTTCGGCGACCGGATTCCAGAAGGCCTGCAGGTCGTCGAGGTTCAGGGTGAAAGACTCGTTGGTACCCAGCGGCTTGACCGTCACCTGTCGCGTGTCCAGGTCGAAGATCCCGGGCACCGACTCTGGCCCGAGGGCAATCGCCCAGCGGGGGTCGTTGCCCCGACCAGCTCGCAGGATGCCGCCGTCGCTAACGGAAAGCGTGATCTCTCCGGAGACAATCGACATCGTCCCAGACCTGGATTGGCCATACGTGGATCGGACCGCCGCCAATCCGCCGGGGCCCGCCAGAAAGTCGACCCAGCTCTCCCTCAACTGGTCGATCATGTTGATCTCCGGCGGCAATTCGACAGTTGCCAATCCGTTCGATGTCTCGATGATCAGATGGTCGAAAGGCCCGTGCGTTCCCAGGAGCGCCCCGTTCCATGTCTGGTATTGGGCCGGCGGGAGGTCGGGTGACAAAACCCAGTCCCGGCCATCCTCGGAGAGAAGCGGGCGGTCATAGCCCCCGGCCACAAACCCATGGCCGGGCCAGGCCACCATGCTCCCAATCGGGAAGTCCGTCTCAAGCCGCTGCCAGGCAGCGAGCGTCTCCGAGCGAATGACCCATCCCGTGCCGTCGGGCGGCAATGCCACCGGGATCTCGACCGAGAACACCTCGATCCCGGGTGGTGCCACCACCACCACCGACGAGGTGGTGGGGGATAAGGGCCTGATCCAGTAGCTCAGGTTCCCACGAGCCATCTCCACAAGCATTGCGGGCGGCAACGCCTCCTGAAGATACGGAGCCACGGCGAGGTCCTCGTACCCTCGGATCAGGACCGCATGATCCCCGGTGACCAGGTCGAGATCGAGATACCGGTGGCGATCGTCAGAGGCCTTCACCAGCTCGGCCCGCCAGTTGACCCCATCGGTCGTCTTCCACAGCATGATCTCCTCGGGCATGCCGCCGAGCGACTCGGCAACCGGGTCGGCGGTGCCGATCCCCAGTGCCATCAGCACGTCTCCATACACCCCCAGGTCGTCGACGCGGATGTTCCCTACGTCGTGGGGCAGTTCGGCCCGCGGTCTCCACGTGGCGCCGTCCTCCGACGCCAGCATCACGACCCGCTCAGATCCGAACGAGGCCGAGGCCGCCACCCAGTAGCTTCCCCGGTATAGCACTGGTTCGGTGAGGGACCCATACCCGGCGAGACCGGACACGGGGATGAGCGGGAATGTTCCTTCGCCCATCACCGCCACCGAGGCGCGGGGCAGGGTGGTGATGGTGGTGGCGGCTGGGAGCTCGGGCAGCGAGTCGATCGCCACGGTGTGGTCGACGGGCTCCTCGGCGTCGGGGAGGAGAACCATCCCTCCGGCGATGGCCGCCGCGGCTACCACCCAGACTCGCCATCGTGGCCCGCCCAAACGGTCGCTGCCGAAACGGTCGCTGGCGATGCGCTCGCGCGGATCGGCGCCCTTCAGGTCGACTATCTCGAACTGAGCAGCGGCGGGTTCAGTACTTTGCCAGCTCCTGGGCATGGCGGATGATGCCCTCCGGGTTCGGGTAAACCATCTCTTCGAGTTCGGCGGCATACGGGAACGCCGGAAGGTCGCCGGGGGCGTACCGGCGGACCGGGGCATCGAGCCATTCGAACGCCTTGTCGGCGATCTGAGCCGCCAGCTCGGCCCCATACCCGGCGAATTCGTTGTCCTCATGGACGATGAGGACCCGGCTGGTCTTGCGGACCGACGCCTCGATGGTCGGCCAGTCGAGCGGCTTGAGGCTGCGCAGGTCGATCACTTCGGCGGAAACCCCGAGCTCCAGGAGCGGGCCGACCGCTTCCATGGTGTAGTAGGCCATCGCCCCGTAGGTGAGAATGGTGATGTCGCTTCCCAGCTGGCGGATGGCCGCCCTTCCCAACGGCACCCTCCACTCGCCCTCGGGATACGGGCCCTTGGCCAGGCGGTAAAGCTTCTTCGGTTCGAGGAAGATCACCGGGTCGGGATCATCGACGGCTTCCATCAGTAAGCCCTTGACATCGGCCGGAGTGGAGGGGGCGACCACCTTGAGGCCCGGCGTGTGGGCGTAGAAGGCCTCGATGGATTGCGAGTGGTAGAGAGCGCCGTGAATGCCTCCCCCGAAGGGCACCCGCACGACTATGGGACAGGACCAGCGGCCGTCGCTGCGGTAGCTCACCCGGGACGCCTCCGATACCAGTTGGTCGAAGGCGGGATGGATGTAGTCGGCAAACTGAATCTCGGCGATGGGTCGCTTGCCTCCGGCGGCCAACCCGATCGCGGCGCCGGCGATCAGTGACTCGGAGATGGGGGTGTTGAAGCACCGATGGGCTCCGAACGAGTCGGTGACACCCTGGGTGGCTTTGAAGACACCTCCTTTGTCGCCCGCGACATCCTCGCCGAAGACCACCGCGTCGGGCCGGGCGGACATCACGTCGTGGATGGCGCGGTTGACCGCCGTGATCAGGTTGACCTCGGGGCCCTCCGGTGTGGGCTCCGGCGCGGTGGCGGCCGGGCCGGGCTCGATGACCCGGGCGTAGACGTGGCTGTAAGGGTCGTCCGGGGCGGGAGCTGCCTCGGCCCGTTCCACCGCCGCCGCGACCGCGGCCAACACTTCCCGTTCGATCCGCCCCTCTTCCTCTTGGGGGAGGAGGCGCTCCTCGATCAGGTACTGCTTGAGCACCACCACCGGATCATGGCGCCGCCACTCCGCCACCTCTTCCCGCGATCGATAAAGCCGATCGTCGTCGTCGGAGGTGTGGGCGTAGTAGCGATAGGTCTCGGCTTCGATCAGCGTGGGTCCCTCGCCGCGCCGGGCCCGCTCGGCGGCTTCTCGGACCGTGCGGTGGACGAGGAGAGGGTCGTTGCCATCGATGAGGTAGCCCGGCATCCCGTAACCTTCCGCCCGCTTGCAGATGGCCCCGGCGACCTCGTGACTGGCCGGGACGGATATGGCGTATTGGTTGTTCTCGATGATGCAGATCAGGGGAAGGCGGTGGATACCGGCAAAGTTCATCGCCTCGTGCCAGTCGCCCTCTGAGGTCGATCCCTCTCCGCCGTACACAACGACTACTCCCGGCTGGCCATCGATCTTGAGGGCCTGAGCGATCCCGGCGGCGTGGGGGTACTGGGTCCCGATACAGGAGGACTGGGTGAAGACCCGGGCCTCGGGGTCGGACCAATGGTTGGGCAACTGCCGGCCGCCCGACATCGGATCGGTCTTGCGGGCGAAGAGCGCCAGAAAGACCTCCTCCGCCGTGATCCCCCATGCCAACGCCACTCCCATGTCCCGGTAATAGGGCAGAACCCAGTCCGTCTCCCGATTGAGCGCGAACACCGAACCCACCTGGACCCCTTCGTGCCCGGAGGACCCCACCACGAACGCGGCCCGGCCCTGACGGTTGAGC
>DATHSX010000427.1:0-3335 GCA_035463935.1 Acidimicrobiia bacterium
TCTCGGTCTGCCCATCGCCCGCCGGCTGGCTCGCGCCATGGGGGGCGACGTCTGGTACGAGCGCCGCTTTCCCACCGGAAGCCGGTTCTGCTTCTCCATGCCGACCAAGGCCCTGGTGGAAGAAGAAGCCCCGTTGGTGCATCAGCCGGTAGCCAGCAGCCAGCAGGCAGTAGCCAGCAGCCAGCAGGCAGCAGCCAGCAGCCAGAGCCAATAGCCAAGCAGCCAAGCAGCCAGCAGCCAAGCAGCCAGCAGCCAGGCAGCCAGCAGCCAGTAGCCGGTACTGCCGACTGCGTGCTCCCTACTTACTTCGCTGTCATTTTCCCCGGCCAGTGGCCAGTACCATGGTTCATATGCAGGCGGAGTGGTTCAAAAATGACCTGCTGGTCGACTCCCCGTTGCTGGCGGACCTCAATCCCAGCCAGCGGGAAGCGGTGGCCGCCACGGAGGGCCCAGTACTGGTCGTGGCGGGGGCAGGTTCCGGCAAGACCCGGGTCCTCACCTATCGCATCGCCCATCTGATTCGCGATCTGGGAGTGCCGGCGGAGTCGATTCTGGCCATCACCTTCACCAACAAGGCCGCCGACGAGATGCGATCGCGGGTCGCCCGTCTGGTCGGTCGGGCCACCCGGAGCATGTGGGTTTCGACGTTCCACTCGGCTTGTGTCCGCATCCTCCGCCGGGAGGCGCACCGGCTTGGCTATCGGTCGGGTTTCTCGATCTACGACGAAGATGACAGCCTCCGGCTGGTGACGCTCTGTGTGAAAGACCTCGACCTCGACCCCAAGCGCTTCCCGCCCAAGGCGATCAAGGCGGCCATTTCCATGGCCAAGAACGAGTTGATCGACTACGAGAGCTTCGCCGGCACCGGGGAGGGTTTCTATCACGAGCAGGTGGCCGACGTCTATCGCCTCTATCAACAGCGGCTGCTGGAAGCGTCGGCCATGGACTTCGACGATTTGCTCATGATCACGGTCGAGCTCTTTGGAGCTTTTCCCGATGTGCTCGCCCACTACCAGCAGCGCTTTCGGTACATCCTGGTCGACGAGTATCAGGACACCAACCGGGCCCAGTACATCTTGGTCCGCCGGCTTTCCGAGGAACATCGGAATCTGTGCGTGGTGGGCGACGGCGATCAGAGCATTTACCGGTGGCGGGGGGCGGACATCCGCAACATCAACGATTTCGAAAAGGACTTTCCCGACGCCCGGGTGATCGTGCTCGATCAGAATTACCGGTCGACCGAGACCATCCTCGACGCCGCCAACGCCGTCATCGCCAACAACCCCCGGCGGACCCCCAAGCGCCTGTGGAGCGATCGCGGGCGGGGCGTGCCGATCGTCCGTTTCGAGGGTGAGGATGAGCACGATGAGGCCGGGTTCATCGCCGACGAGATCGAACGGCTGCTCGATCAGGGTTACAACTACGCGGACGTCGCCGTCTTCTACCGGACCAACGCTCAGTCCCGGGTAGTGGAGGAGGTGTTGGTGCGGCGGGGGGTTCCGTACCGGGTGGTTGGTTCGGTCAAGTTCTACGAGCGCAAGGAGATCAAGGACGCGCTCGCCTACCTGCGCGCTCTCGTCAATCCTGACGATGCGGTAGCTCTCAAACGGGTGATCAACGAGCCGAAGCGAGGGATCGGCGATACCAGCGTCGCCCATCTCGACCGCTTCGCCCAGGATCAGCGGGTCGGCTTCGGCGAGGCCTTGCATCGGGCAGCGGAGATCAGTCAGCTGACCGCCCGGGCCCAGCGCCAGATCCTGGAGTTCTCCGGACTGCTCGACTTGATGGCGATGAAGGCCGATACCGGGGGCATCCCCGCGGCGGTGGATTCGGTCCTCCACGACACGGGCTATCTCGCGGCCCTCGAGTCGGAACGAACCATCGAGGCTCTGGGGCGGATCGAGAACTTGCGCGAGCTGGGCTCGGTTGCCACCGAGTTCGAGCAGTCCAATGAAGGGGCCGTGATCAACGGTGAGGAGTGGGACTCGCTCTCCAATCTGGCGAGGCTCGAACTATTCCTCGAGACGGTCAGCCTACAGAGCGAGGTCGATGAGCTGGAGGAGGGGGCGGGAGCGGTCACCCTGATGACCCTCCACAATGCCAAGGGTCTGGAGTATCCGGCAGTGTTCCTGGTGGGGATGGAGGATGGGGTCTTCCCCCACATGCGCACGCTGGGCGATCCCGAGGAGCTGGAGGAGGAACGGCGGCTGGCCTACGTCGGCATCACCCGGGCCCAGGACAGGCTCTATCTCACCTCAGCCTGGAGTCGCATGTTGTTCGGAGGCACCAACTACAACCCGCCCTCCCGCTTCTTGAAGGAGATCCCGGCGCCCTTGTTGGAGAAGGCCGCCAAGCGGGCGAGGGTCTCTTCGGCAGAAAGCCGCTGGTCGGGGCGGGCGACCGTCACCGCTTCGGAGATCGGACCCGGTGACCGGGTGCGCCACGATAAGTGGGGTCTCGGCATGGTCCGGGAGGTGATTGGCAACGGGGACCGCGCCGAGGCCGAAGTCATCTTTGACCGGGAGGGAAAGAAGCGTCTTCTCCTCGCCTGGGCACCCCTCGAAAAGGTGTGACCATCACCTGCAGATTCAGCCGGTTTCGAGCACCGGGCGGTAATGCTTGGCGGCCTCCCGAAGGAGGTCTTGGAGTGCCTTCTCGTCCAGGTCGGCCGCCTTCTTGAAACGGATGCAGCTCTTCCCGACCGACACTTTCCCCAGCCGTTCGGCATACTGCTCGGCCAGATAGCCGTCGTCATTGGTGGCCGTGACGTACAGGGAGATGTACTGCTTGTTGCTGGCCAGGCCAACGAGTATCCAGTCGCCCTCACGCCCGCTCGGATAACGGTAGTGATACTTGCCGTATCCGAGCATCTGGAATTCCATGGTGGGCGCCAGGCCGGGAACGGTCTGGCGGATCAGCTCATGGAGATAGGTAATGTCGCGCTTTCGGCTCTCCGAGAGACCGCCGATGTACTCCTCGGGGGTGGCCGCGGCGGACATGCCGTACAACTGATCAGGCCTCGGCAGCCACGGTCAGCCGCTTCTTCTCGACGTCGGCCAGGAGGTCGTTCCAGGACCCGGCGAACTTCTCCACTCCCTGATCCTCCAACACCTGGACGACGTCGTCCATATCGACGCCCACTGCGGCCAGTTCGGTCAGGGTCGCCCTCGCCTGTTCGATCTCCAGGGGTCCGAATGGCTGCGGGAGGGGGGTACCGTGATCTTGGTAGGCGTCGATGGTGTCCAGCGGCATGGTGTTGACCGTGTGCGGTGCCACCAGCCCGGTCACGTAAAGAGTGTCGGCGTAGGACGGGTTCTTGGTCGAGGTCGAGGCCC
>DATHSX010000428.1:0-2153 GCA_035463935.1 Acidimicrobiia bacterium
GGGCGGAATGCTGGAACGGCGGGGCATCAAGGTCGAACCCGACTTCTATGTAGAAAGGATTGACGAGGCCAGGTTGGTGTCCTACGACGACAGAGAAGTGGGTTTCGACCTGCTGGTGACCATTCCCCTCAACATGGGTGCGGAGTTCGTGGCCAGATCGGGGCTGGGTGACGAACTGAACCACGTCAAGGTCGATCCCCACAACTTCCTCGCCGACGGGCAGAGCAACGTCTTCGCCCTGGGCGATGCGGCCGCCCTCCCTACCTCGAAGGCCGGGTCGGTGGCGCACTTTGCCGTGGAGGTCTTCGCCGAGAACTTCCTCGATCACATTGCCGGTCGTCCCATGTTGCGTTCTTTTGACGGTCACGCCAATTGCTTCGTGGAGGCGGGCAATGGCAAGGCTCTTTTGATCGACTTCAATTACGACACTGAACCCCTTCCGGGCGACTTTCCCTGGAAGGGCTGGGGACCGCTGCGGCTCCTCAAGGAGACCCGCCTCAACCACCTGGGAAAGCTGGCCTTCAGACCCATCTACTGGCGACTGCTGCTGCCGGGCAGGCGGCTGCCGGTGCCGACCGCGATGTCGATGGCGGGCAAGCACACCCCGCCATTGGAAACCGAAAATTCCGTAGAACCTGATCGAGAGGAGATGACGATATGACCATGACCGCCGTCGGCGGGCGCGAGGTCCACGTTGACACTGAGGGCTTTCTGACCGACCCCCAGGAGTGGGACGAGGCCCTGGCCCGATCCTTCGCGACAAACATCGGCCTGGAGTTGACCGACGCCCACTGGGCGGCGATCCGTTTTGCCAGATCGGACTTCGAGGCGACCGGCGAGACCCCGACCTTGCGGAGGATGGCCACCACCGGGGGAGTGTCGACCAAGGACATGTTCGCCCTGTTCCCGAAGAAACCGGCCAAAAAGCTGGCCTACGTGGCCGGCCTTCCCAAGCCAGTTGGCTGCGTCTAGGAGAAACCCGGAATGATGACAACGCTCGAAACCCTGCCGGTGCCCGCCTTCGAAGATGAGGAGGCAGAGCCTCGCAAACTCTGCATCATCTGCTCCAAAGGTTCCCTCGACATGGCCTACCCGGGCCTGGTGCTGGCCAATGCTGCCCTAGGTGAGGGTGTGGAGACCCACCTCTTCTTCACCTTCTGGGGCTTTGACATGATCAACAAGGACACGATGGCCCATCTGCAGTTCACCCCGCTCGGGAATCCGGCGACCCACATGCCACCTTCTCTGATGGGCCTGCCGGGCATGACCGCCTTCGCCACTCACATGATGAAAAAGCAGATAGAGGGCATCGATGTCCCCGATGTTCCGGAGTTCCTGGAGATGATCAGCGATGCCGGGGGCCACCTCTGGGCCTGCCGGATGTCGGCCGACATGATGCACATCGGCCCCGAGCAACTCTACGACAGAGTCGAAGCGATCATCAGCGCCGCCGACTTCATCGAGCTCTCGAAGGGAGCGCAGATCATCTTCATCTGAGTCGCTTGGTACTCCGGCAGACGAAAAGCCGCGCGTGGCGCGGCTTTTCGTCTACTCAGGTGAAATTGGGACCTGTCAGATCGTCATACCGCCAGGTGAGTTTCTCATCGACCCGCACTACCCCGTCAACCCGTCCGGCCAGGGCCACGAGGAGCCGGACGTCGCTGCGGTTGGGGAGTTCACCGCGGAGGGTGACGACTCCCTGGTCGACGGAGACTTCGATGGCATTCGGTTCGTGGAACAGAAGCCGGGTCAGGATGCCCGAGCGGATCTCATCCTCCACCCCGGCGTCGTCCCGGGCGAAAGCTGACATGATGTCGGCCCGGCTGATGACCCCGATCAGGTCGCCGTTGAGGTCGACTACCGGAAGGCGCTTCACCTTCTCGCTCACCATCAGGCGAGCGGCCTCGGTGATGCTGGCATCGGCTGAGATCGTGATCGGGGATTCGGTCATGGCCTCGCCGACTGTCTCGGTGTCCTGGGGAGGCTCGGGCCGGCGGAGGAGAGCAGCGAGGAGTCGGGGCCGGGCTTCGGTTTGGGCCAGTTGACGGGCCACGAAGTCGGCCTCGGTGATGATCCCGACCAGCCGACCATCGGAATCCACCACGGGGAGCCCGCTGATGCCCCGATTCAGCATTTGCCGGGCCGCCTCTTTC
>DATHSX010000429.1:0-2339 GCA_035463935.1 Acidimicrobiia bacterium
AGCCTCGACACCCTCCGCCCCTGGATCGAGGCTGCGGCGGCCCGGGGCGTGTATGTCATCCTCGATCTGCAGTCCGGACGGACCGACTTTCTGACCCAGGCCAGGCGCTACGAGGAGTTCCTGCGTCTGCCCCATGTCGGCCTGGCTGGCGGGGATCGTGCGAGAGGAGAACCTCCCCCAGAAGTTCTTCCTCCTCCATCAATTCCGCCTGGACATGATCACCAATCGCAGCCAAGTGGCGACCCCCGCCGAGTTGGCGGTGGTCATCCAAATGGACGGGCAGGGCCCCCTCTCCACCAAATACGACACCTGGGCGGCCCTGATCGCTGGGACCGCGGATGCGGGCTTCTCCTGGGGTTGGAAGAACTTCTACGACGAGGACACGCCTCGCGGCGGAGCTACTGCAGAACAGGTGCTGGATCTAGACCCGGTACCGGTGTACGTGTCATTCCAGTAATCGGTGCCTTCGGTGTTCGAGGGTGTGGTGGTAGCGGCAGAGGAGTCGAAGGTTGGAGACCGCCGTGGGTCCGCCGTCGGCCCAATGGCGGATGTGGTGGATGTCGGTCCAGCGGGGAGGCCGGTCACAGCCGGGATGGGTGCAGTGCCGGTCCCGGGCGATCACCGCCCGTCGCATCGCCGGAGGGATGACCCGGGAGGCCCGGCCGAGGTCGACCGGTTCGCCGTCGGGTCCGAACACTACCCGGCTGATCACAGAGTCACAGGAGATCTGGCGGACCTGGTGGGGGGTGAGCATGTGACCGTTGGCGGTTTCGTGGATGCCGCCGCCATGACCGCACAGTGCCTCTACATCGGCCAGAACCAGCAGATGCGGCTTTTCGGCACCGGGCGCCTCCCCCGAATCGAGAAACACCCGGCAGATGTCGGCCAGGCCGTCGACCCGTCGCTGGGCGGGACTCCGCAGGTCGCCTTCCCGTCGAGGTGGGGTAGCCGCCGCCAGAGCGGTTAGCAACACATCTCCCTCGACCGGGTCCAACAGCCCGTCGACTCTGACCATCCCCTCTAGCGTCTTCGAGGCATACAGATAACGCCGCTCGACCAACTCGTCGGCGGAGGTCTCACAGCCGGGGCCGTCCACCACCGCCTTCCAGTAGTCCACCACCCTCCGGGTGTCGGCCACCGGCAACAATGCCACTCCGTTGACCAGGCAAACCTCGTCCCGGACCAACTCGTCGGCCAGATGGTCGGGCAGGTTTAAGAAGAGCCGGGTCTGATCCAACGAGATGTCGCCCGCTTCGAACGCTTTCGTCACGAAAGACAACAGCGGCAGGCGGTGGGCCATCGCCACCGCCCGGTGCGCCCGTGCCCCCGACATCCGGCAGCGATGCTTCAAAAAGGCTGTAGTGGAGGAATGACCTTCCAGGTCGATCCCGTCCCGGTCGGAGAAGGCGGCCAGTCGCCGAGTCCACTCCCCCTCTAACCAGTCGAGCAGCTGACGCAGCTCGACCAGATCAGCGGCCAGCCGGTCGATCGGCAGACTCACCAGGTCCTGTTCCCGAAGCGTTTCGACCGCTGACCGTATGGCGTCCATGCTCAATCCCTTCCCAGGGACCGGGACGCCGCTTCCAGTCCTTGCCTGTACTATATCGAACATCTGTTCGACGGTCAAGACGGTCCCGGTCGATTTCTCGTGCAATTGAACGGGGCCAGCCATGGCTCAGACCGCGCCGATTTCTTCTTTACTCGGCGGCGTCGCTGATGCTCTCGGCGAGCGAGGGATGGACCAGAAGGGTCTCCACCAGGATGTGGACCGTCGCCCGGGCCTGGACCGCCAAGGCGAGTATCCCGATCAGCTCTGAGGCCCGGTGCCCGACGATGGTTCCGCCCAGGACGACGCCGGTGGCGGGATCGGAGATCACCTTGACGAATCCCTCGGGGTTGCCTTGCAGGACCGCCCGAGCGTTGGTCGCAAAGGGGACCTTGGTGGTCCGGACCTTGCGGCCGCCGGCGGCCGCGTCGGCTTCCTCGAGCCCCACGGAGGCGATCTCGGGTTCGGTGAAAATGGCCTGCGCGACCTTGGAGTAGTCGATCGGGATAACGGGCAGCCCCAGCGCGTGCCGGGCGATCTTTCTTCCCTGCATCGACGCCACCGAGGACAGCAGCATCTGGCCGGTGCAGTCCCCGGCGGCGTAAATGTGCGGCACCTTGGTGCGCTGATACTCGTCGACCAGGATGAAGCCCTCCTGGGGCCGGTCGGTGTCGATTCCCAGGGTTTCCAGTCCCAGGTCGGCGGTGGCCGGCACCGACCCAATCGCGAGAAGGGCATGGCTGCCGTCGACCCGGCGGCCATCATCGCAATTGACCACGATCCCGTCCCCGGT
>DATHSX010000430.1:0-12240 GCA_035463935.1 Acidimicrobiia bacterium
CGAGAGGGCGTTGCCGTCCATCGAGTTGATGGGCGGCGTCTTCTCGGCAGGGGCGGATCATCGTCGTAACCGGTTCCGGTGGGTGCAGTTCCAACTGACCGACGGCTCGAAACTCGAACTGATCGCACCATTGGGCTCGGAGTCATTCCTGAACCGATTCCTCGAGAAGAGGGGAGAAGGCGTCCATCACCTGACCTACAAGGTGGTCGATGTCGAGGAGGCGGACCGACGAGCGCGGGCCCGGGGCCTGCGCACCACCGGTCTTCATCTACATCCGCTGTGGAGCGAGGTCTTCATCCATCCCGGCGATGCCCTCGGCACCCTCATCCAGTTGGCTGCCTGGAGTGACGAGTCGGCCTGGTCAAGAACCACCCTCGAAGATGTCTTGGCGGGTCGCTCGGTGGACGACACATGAGAGCCCGGTTGCTGCTGTCGCTGCTGGCGTTGGCGGCCTGCACGACCTCTGCTGCGCACGACGAGCTGCCCGGGGTGGAAGTCAGCCGGAGCGATGTCGCATTCACGCCCTCCGCCTCGGCCAGTGATCTGGCGGCGGTGGTGGCAGCGGACACGGCTTTCGCTCTCGACCTGGTCTCCGCAGCCGGGACAGACCACAACCTGATCGTCTCTCCGTTCAGCATCGCCACTGCCCTGGGGATGCTCGAGCCGGGAGCCCGCGGCGCCACCCGGGCCGAGATGGCCACGGTTCTTCACGAGACCCTTGTTGATGAACAGCTGCACCCGGCCCGTGGTGCCCTTCTCGCGGCTCTGGCCGACCAGCCGGCCGTATCCGAAGAACTGCCGCCCCCCTTCACGCTGCGGGCGCACAACATGGTGTGGGCCCAGCGCGACTACCCGATCCTGGGCCCGTACCTCGATGTGCTCGCCGCAAGCTACGACGCCGGACTGGCGAGACTCGATTTCGGCTCCGATCCGGACGCGGCTCGGATCACGATCAATGACGCCGTAGCCGAACAGACCGAGCAGCGGATCGAGGACCTCATCCCCGAGGGAGTGATCACCGACCTGACCCGCCTGGTGCTGACCAATGCGGTGTACTTCAGGGCCAACTGGCTCAACGAGTTCGATCCCGAGCAGACCAGTGATGGCGTCTTCCATACTGCCAGTGGCTCCGAGGTGACCGTGCCGATGATGTCCATCTCGGCCCTCTTCGATTACGCCGACGGTGACGGATATGCCGCCGCCCGGCTGCCTTATGTCGGCGATGCTTCGATGATGGTGCTCCTCCCCGACCTCGACCTTCCCGACCTGATCGAACGCTTGACGGTCGAGGAGATCACCGCCGCCCGGGAGCGGGCCGCCAGCTTCCAGGTCGACCTGACGATGCCCCGTTTCGAGTTCCGAACTCAACTGGGTCTGGCCGACGTCCTGCAGGCCCTGGGTATGCGCAGCGCCTTCGTTCCCCCCCCGGGACCCGGGAGCGCCGACCTCACCGGGATCGTCGAGACTCCGGAATTGTTCGTCCAGGATGTGGTCCACCAGGGCTTCGTCGCGGTGGACGAGAAGGGAACCGAGGCCGCCGCCGCCACCGCAGTGATCGCCGGGGCCACATCCATGCCGCCGACGGCCACGCTCATCCTGGATCGCCCGTTCCTGTTTCTGATCCAGCATGATGCAACCGGCGAGATCCTGTTCGCCGGGGTCGTAGCCGATCCGGCGACCTGAACGATGGCCGCGGTGGTGGCGGGAGTCCCCGTCAAGCCATTCCAGGCCGCCAAGCAGCGGCTGGCGGCAGTCCTTGCTCCGGACCTGCGAGTCGCGCTCAGCCAGGGTTTGGCCCAGCGGACCTGTCAGACGTTGGTGGCCGCCGGCGCAGAGACGGTGGTGCTGGCGGCCGATGAGGACGTGGCCGATTGGGCGGACGAACTCGGGTTCGAGGCGGTTCTGGACCAGGGATTCGATCTCAACCAGGCCGCGGCCGCGGCCCTCCAATCGCTCCGCAAGGACCGCAGCTGGCTGATCTGTCATGCCGACCTGCCGCTCCTCAATGACGCCGCCCTCGCCCCCGTGATGGCAGCCCTCGCGTCCGGCCGCCCGGTGATCGCGCCGAGCCGCGACGGGGGCACCACTCTGCTGGGCGGTCCGCTGCGGCGCTTTCGGTTCTCGTACGGTCCCGGCAGCTTCCACGGGCATCTGCGCTCGCTGGCGCCCCATGACCCCCGGATCGTGGTGGATGCCCGGCTGGCAATCGATCTCGACGAGCCCTCCGATCTGGAGGCCGCAAGGCGGGTGCCGTGGATTGCGGCGATGCTCGATACTCTCGGCCGATCTTGACCAGCCTCTACACCGACGCCGCCGCCGTGACCCGACCCGAGCGGCTGCCGGTTCCTGCTCGAGCGCTGACCATCGGGGCCCACCCCGACGATGCCGAATTCGGGGCCGGCGGCACCTTGGCGGCCTGGGCCCGGGGGGGCTGTGAGATCTCGATGCTGGTGGTGACCGACGGGTCCAAGGGGTCGTGGGATCCAGAGGCGTCGGCGGCAGCCCTGGCCAGTGCCCGCCTGGCCGAGCAGGTGGCGGCCGCCCGGGCACTGGGGGCGACCGGCGAGCTGATCCACCTCGGGTACGTCGACGGCGAGTTGGAGTACACGATGGAGCTGCGCCGCCAGCTCTGCGAATGGATCAGGCGGCTGCGGCCGCAGGTGGTGCTCTCGCACGATCCGTGGCGGCGGTACATGCTGCACCCCGATCACCGTGCTACCGGCTTCGGAGCCATCGACGGAGTGGTGGCTGCCCGGGATCATCTCTTCTTTCCCGAGTTGGGGTTGGAAAAGCATCGGCCCGAGGCGGTCCTGCTGTGGGCAGCCGACGAGCCGGACTACTGGGAGGACGTGGCCGCCACTTTCGACATCAAGATCGAAGCTCTCCTCTGCCACTCAAGCCAGACCCGCACCACCATGAACGACGCCCACAATGGCGAGGAGTCCCGGCTCGCGTTCGTGACCAGGATGCGGGAGTGGTGTGGCCGGCAAGGGGAAGGGGTGGGCCTGGCGCTGGCGGAAAGCTTCAAGCTGCTGCGGCCCTAGGCGGGAGGCGGCAGGCGGCAGGCCCCGGTGCTGTTTGCGGTAGTCCGGTTCAGCGGATGGCGTTGCCGGTGTCTTTGTCGAAGAAGTGGAGTTTGGCGGTCTCGATCACCAGCTTGGCCTCCTCCCCGATCAGGGGAGCATGATCCGGGTCGACCCGGGCGGTGAACTTGGTCTCTTTGCCCAGGGTGGCCGGATCGGTCCCCTGGTCGGCCAGCAACTCATGGATGTCGGGGGTGATCACCGGTGGCGCCGGCTTGCGGAAGTGGACATAGGCCTCCGAGCCCAGCTGCTCCACCAGATCGACACTGCAGGACAGGCACTGATCCGGTTCCGCCCCCGGCACCGAGGCCACCACCTCGAACGACTCCGGCCGGATCCCGATCACCACCTCTTTCCCGGCATAGCCCGCCAGGGCCTTGCGCCCCGCCACCACCCCCCGGTCGATCCGCACCCGATCCCCCCCGAACACCAGGAAATGGTCGTCGGCCACCTGCTCCACCCGGCCGTAGACGAAGTTCATCGAGGGGGACCCGATGAACCCCGCCACGAACAGGTTGTCGGGATAGTCGTACAGCTCCCGGGGGGTGTCCACCTGCTGCAGGCGGCCCTTGCGGATCACCGCCACCCGGTCCCCCATGGTCATCGCCTCCACCTGATCGTGGGTCACATACACCGTGGTGGTCCCCAACCGCTCCTGCAGCAACCCGATCTCCGAGCGCATCTGCACCCGCAGCTTCGCATCCAGATTGGACAGCGGCTCGTCCATCAGGAAGGCCGACGGCTCCCGCACGATCGCCCGCCCCATCGCTACCCGCTGGCGCTGGCCCCCCGACAGGGCCCGCGGCTTGCGATCCAGATACTCCCCGATCTCCAACACCCGGGCGGCGTCGTCCACCCGCCGCCGGATCTCCTCTTTGGGCATCTTGCGCAGCTTCAACCCGAAGGCCATGTTGTCGAACACCGACATGTGCGGATAGAGGGCGTAGTTCTGGAAGACCATGGCGATGTCCCGATCCTTGGGCGACACGTCGTTGACCACCCGCTCGCCGATCCGCAGCGTCCCCTCCGTCACCTCCTCCAACCCCGCCACCATCCGCAGCAAGGTCGACTTCCCGCAGCCCGACGGCCCCACCAGGACCAAGAACTCCCCGTCCCCCACCACCAGGCTGACGTCCTCGATCGCCCGGGTCCCCCCCGGATAGACCTTCCCCACATGCTCAAACGAAATCGTGGCCACCGCCAAGCCTCCTCAGGGTGTCGCTTAAGGGTGTCGTTGTCGCGACCGGGAACCTACCATGCCCTCGTTTGACGCGTTCAGGGCCTAGGAGCAGAAGTTGAGCCGGATCGGCGTGATCACCGGAGGAACCGGAGGATTGGGCACCGCTCTGATCCGCCGGTTGCTGCGTCAGGACTACCGCCTGACCGTGTCCTACCTCCTACCCGAGGAGGCAGATCGCTTCGAGCAGGAATTCGAGGTTGACGACCAGCGACTGGCGCTGCGCCGGGTGGATGCCACCAACCCCGAGGCAGTCAACGGCTTCATGAAAGAGGTCGCCGACGAGCATGGCGCCATCCACGTGCTGGCGTCGCTCGTAGGAGGATGGGCCGGGGGACGCGACGTCGAGGAAACCGACGACGTCCGATTCGAGCGGATGCTCGACCTCAATCTCCGTTCAGCCTTCTACGCCGCCCGGGCCTCCCTTCCCTATCTCCGTCAGGCCGGATGGGGACGGATACTGCTGATCGGCAGTCGCGCCGCCTTCGACACCCCGCCCGGTCAAGCGGCCTACAACGTGGCGAAGGCCGGCGTGGTGGCTTTGGCCAAGACCATTGCGGCCGAAATGGAGGGCACCGAAGTCACCGCCAACGTCCTGCTTCCCTCCGTCATCGACACCCCGGCCATGAGGGCCACGGCCGCCTATGCCGACTATGTCAAGTGGCCCACCCCCGACGAGATCGCGGCGGTGGCGGAGTTCATTCTCTCCGAGGACTCGGGGGTGATGTCGGGGGTGGCCGTCCCCGTCTACGGACGGACCTGACTAGGTCGCAATCCCATCGTGAACGGCGGGAAGGTGCGGCAGCCCCGAGGGGATTCGAACCCCCGTTACCGGCTTGAGAGGCCGGCGTCCTAGGCCGCTAGACGACGGGGCCGTGGGTTGGGTTGTGACCGGTCGGCACCGATCGGGTGAGCCCGAAAGGTGAGAGCCGGAAGGCTCGCTCGGGGGGAAGGACTTGAACCCTCAATAACAGGGCCAGAACCTGTCGTGTTGCCGTTTACACCACCCCCGAATGGGCGGCGCCACCCCACCTGGGGAATGCCGTGAGGCAACAATCATACCCGGTAAATGGCTCGCGGCCCATTCCCGCGCGCCACCGGGCGGCGTAGCCTGGAGGCCATGTTTCCGATGATCGCCGGTTATGTACTGGGCCAGCGGGCGGCGGCCCGGGCCGGGGCCTTCAGCGTCGTCGCCGACCACATGAGTGCCGGCGGAGGCGCCGCTGCGCTGGAGGCACTCGATGAGAGGGTCGACCGACTGTTGCTGGTGGTGGAGGCGATGTGGACGCTCCTCAGGGAACAGGGCCTCACCGACGAGCAACTGGCTACTCGCATCGCCGAACTCGACGCAGCCGACGGGGCGGCCGACGGCCGCCGGGTGGCCGCCGCGGTGACCTGTCGGTCGTGCGGCTCCAAGGTGGCCGCCGGGCTGCCCCGATGCCAGATCTGCGGGACCGAAACCGGCGCGGTCCGCGGTCCTCTGGACGGCATCTAGCCGGCTGTTCGAACCGTCCACACCTTCCAGCGGCCGGACTCTTCCACCAGCTCGATGTCCCAGATGAAACGCTGCATCGGCTCGCCGGGGCGGGTGACGGACACGGCCGCCCGCACCAACCCGGGAGAAAGCACCTGGGCCGACCCGATCGTGAACGAGTACGGCTGACCGACTTCGATCGTCGGAGCCTCATCCAGGAAACGGGCATACTGCGGGCCGACCCTGGCGAAGGTGGCGGTAAGCGCTTCGAGGTCGCCCGAGCCGGCGAATGCTCCCCAGGCGGTCAGCGCCGCGGTAGCCGCCTCGACCTCGCCTCCCCGAGCCGGGGTCTTACTCCCTACGGTCCAGGTGGCCAGGCACAACGCGGCCACCAGCAGGCCCGCCAGCACCAGGCGCATCCGTTCGGTCATGGCGAATCCGGATAGGCCACGGCCTGACCGGTGACCATGAAGACCTCATCGTCGAGGGCCAGGATGCGCAAGAGACCGAAGGGCACCGCCCTCAAGAGCTCGACCCTGATCCAGGCGCCGTTCTCATCCACCATGATGATCGGCGCCCCCGCCAGATCGGCCCCCTCGGCGGCTCCGGCGATCACCGCCAGGGCCCGGGCCCGGGCGTCGCCCGGCTCGATCACCGCCTCGCCGGTCGCGCGGTACTGCTCCAGATCGATCGCCGCCGCCCCGGCGATGGCGGCGGCGTCCGCCACGGCCACCAATTCCTGGCGCTCACCGATGATCCGCCACAACTCGGCGGACAGCGCCCCGACCATGAGCACGCACACGGCCAGTCCGAGAAACCAGATCGGAGCCGACCCCCGCTCGGAGTTCACGGCCGGCTCCGATACAGGTCAACCTGCTCAGCGTGGATGGCCCGGACCGTCAGCTCGCCGATGGGGAGGAATGAAGAGAGCTCGGGTATGGCGACGCTGACCTCCACGGTCACCAGCGAACCCCGCGCCAACGTGCACCCTGCCCCTCCGCAAAACCGTACGGTGACCACACCTGGATCGATCCCCATGCCGGCTGCCTGCGCATCGATCGCGTTCAACGCCGCCGCCTCGGCGTCGTCATCGGCCAGGACCATCACCCGGGCGGCTTCCGCCGCTGCCCGACTGGCGAAGTTGCGATGCTCGAACACGGGAGCGATCGAGAGCGCGAGGATGGAGACCGGGACCACGAGCAACAGCAACCCCAGCGCCAGTTCGATCGGGCTGGCGCCGCGTTCGTCAGCCATCAGACTCCTTCACGGCCCGCACCTCGGCCTTGAAGTTCAGGTCGGGCATGCCGGGAATCCAGCCGGCGAAGCCGGCGTCGGCCGTGGCCACCACGAAGCCCGATCCCACGGCGCAGTCGAACGTGATGCCCCCGGCGAGGGGTCCGCTCATCAGTTCGGCCATCACTCGGTCAATGGCCCGGCGGCAATCCTCCTCCCCGGCAGGGAAGGTGGCGCCGACCCGGACTCCCTCGTCGAGCGCCGCCCTGATCACTCCCTGGGCGTACTGGATGGCGATCAGATTGAGAACCAAAGCCAAGAAGACCATCGACAGTGCCGCCACCGCCATGAACTGGGCGGTGACCAGGCCCCGCTCGGCGGGCATCACCCACCCATGATCTGGCCCCGAATCCACGCCACCACCTCGACCCCCAGCGCCTCCAGAGCGGCCCAGATCACAACCAGGGCGGCGATGGCGAGGGCGGCATTGCCGAGCAATTCGGCGGTTGATAGCCCTCGCTCATCCGTCCAGGCCCGGGCCCTCCAGGCCCGGACCCGCTCGACGATCCGCGTCATGTCCCAGCCTCCTTTCTCACTCCGCGATCGGGTCTCATTGCCAGTTGAGCTCATAGCCAGTTGGACTCATTGCCAGTTGAAGATGATCCGGGGAAGCGGGGCGCCTACGAACAGCAGCATTACCGGGGCCAGGATCCCGATGATGGGGAGGAGCATCGCCGCCCTCCGCCGGGTGGCTGCCCGGCGGAGGGCCTCGCGCCGAGACTCGCGGACGTCCTCCGCCAGGGCAAGAAGCGCCCCGGCCAGGTCGGCCCCCCGCTCATCGGCCGCCGCCAGCAGCGCGTAGGTACGGGCGCACGACGACTCGGGCGTCAATTCGGCAAGGCGGGCAAAAGCGGCAGCAGTCCGCATCCCCGCTCGATGGAGACGGAGGGCCTCTTCCAGTTCGCCTACCACCTCGCCCGTTCCCCGCTGTACTACCTGTTGCACGGCCTGGATGACGCCTCCCCCTGCCCGGACCCGCATCGCCAGAAGCTGATTGACCGTGTAGATCTCGATGCGCATCAGCTCCTGCCGGCGACGGATGGCGCGATCGATCGATCCCCGATTACGGGTCAACCCGACGGTCAACCCCAGCATCGACAACCCCAGGGCGCGGGCCGGAGACAACTGCGCAGCCACCGCCACGGCGATGGCCAGCGCCACTGCCACGAAACCGGCCTCGAGCTGGCGGATGCGATAGGTCTCGAGGGTCTGCTCGTCGTCGAGACCGGGATACAACCCGGCCTGTCGCAACCGGAGACGGGTGCGAGCGCCTCCATCCTTATCCACCACACGACCCAACCGTCGGGCCAGCGGGCCGAGGGCCAGGCGGCCCAAGCGGAGCAAGACCGGGCCCGCCGCTGGAGCGTTGCCCGCCCCGGCGATGAACCTCCCCCCGCGGACATACGGACGTACCCGGCCCGCCAGCCGAAGCGGGGGTGGCGCCAACCAGCTCACCCCCAGTCCGATGGCGAGGGCCGACGACAGCGCCGCTACCAGCGGGCCGGGCTCGATCACGCGACCCGCCCGAACACGCGCGGCTCCTCGGGGTCACGACCCAGGCGAGCCGCCACCCACATGCCGAGAAAGCTCGCCGCCCCGCCGATGACGACCACCACCACCCCGGCTGCCGACGCATAGAACTCGCGGAAGGGCCCGGGGCGGGCTGTGATGAAGGCCAGCACCAGCCAGGGAATGACGAAGACCGCCCGGGCATTGATCTTCTGCTCGAGGGCCAGGGTGGCTAGCTCTTCGGCCGCCCACATGTCTTTCGTAGTGGCCTCGGCCAGGTCTCTCAGAATGGAGAGCACGATCGGGCCGCCGCGCTCGTGGGCCACGATCAGAACCTCGATGATGCGGTCGGAGGCGGGATGGGCCAGCTCGCCCTTGATCACCTCCAGGGCGGGGACCACGCCAAGGCTGCGCGCCAGGAGCGGGTAACGGGAGAACGCCTCCCGCAAGGGGGCGGGACCACCGACACCCATTGTTTCGATTGCCCGGCCGAGCGACATACCCGCCGAGATCGAGGCAACGAGATCCCGCAAGGCGTCCGGCCAGGCGCCTTGCAGTTCAACCATCCGCTGCGCCCGCCGCCTCATGAGCCATATCCGGGGAACGAACAAGGCGGTCAGGCCGGCCGGCACGGCCACCACCAGTAGGCCGGAGATCGACCATACGGCGAGGAAGGACAGGAGGCTGAATGCCGCCACCGCCGCCCAGAAGGGCAACCAGCCCAACGGGACGCCGGCCTGGACCAGCCACAAACCGCGGGGAGGACCCACGGGACGCAGCCGCCGGGCTTTGGGCCAGACGCCCGTGATCGATCCGACCAGGAGCGCCGCGAACACTGCGGCCAGGCCAGCCGCCAGCATCCTCATCGGTCCGTCCCGATCACGGCGGGTGGAATCAGCCCTGGCCGGATAACCGCTGGCGGCGTCGCAGTCGACCCAATCACAGTCGGGTCACAGCAGGTTGGCCCTTCCTTCGAGGACGTCTGCCAGGCCGACGCCGGCGGGGAGCACGCGTTCGATGCGTTCCGCGACATCGTCGGGCGGAAGGGCGCCGGTCCAGTCCAGCGGGGCGCCCAAACGGGGTCGAGAGAAGATGAGCTGGGTGGAGAAGTCATCGTGGAGCGCGGGCACCAGGGCCAACACCTCCATGACCTGGCGACGGACCGGGCCGTCGCTGAAACCGGTCGCATCCCGATCGAGATGGACCACGAAATCGAGCGAGGAGGCGAATACCCGCCGGACCACGGGTTCGGCCACGTTCTCGCCGGCCATCATGGCGGCGTTAGCGAGAGCGTGGAGAGCATCCCGGGCCGAGTTGGCATGAACCGTGCAGCCGAAGCCGCAGCCGGCGTTGACGGCCCGGGTGAGCTCAAAGGCCTCGGCCCCCCGGACCTCGCCAACGATGATCCGGTCGGGACGCATCGCCAGCACCACTTTGACGAGATCGCGCAAGCTGATCTCGCCCCTTCCGTCCAGGGATGACGGACGCGACTCGTAATAGGACCCGTGTACCAACGGGACATGCAGTTCCCGGACCTCCTCGCAGCACCGAATGCACTGCGACGAGGGAACAGCGTGGATGAGGGCCGCCAGCAGCGAGGTCTTGCCCGACCCCGGCGGCCCCGAGACCAGGAAGGAGGCGGTGGTGCGCATTGCCAGGCCGAGGAAGTTGGCAGCCGCCACGGTCAACGACCCCAGTTCGACCAAGGAGGCCAGAGTCTCCCGCCGGAGGGCGTAACGCCGCACCGTCACGGAAAGGTGGTCGGCGATGGGGGGAATGACCGCGGTCAAACGGGCGCTGCCGCTGAGCACCCTGGCCTGAACGATGGGGCTGGATGCATCGAGGCGGCGATCGGTCTCGGCCAGCAGCCTGTCGACCAGATGCCGGTTCTCCGGTTCGCTCGAGGGTTGGTCGAGACCGCGCAGGCGGCCGGCGTTGTCGAGATAGGCCACGCGGGCCCCCTCGATGAACACCTCCTCTACGTCGCCCCGACGCAGAAGCTCGGTCAGCGGACCCAGTTCGGAGACGGCTCGCAGGATCCGCTCGACCATCTCGTGGGGATCGTGCAGGGCCCGGCCGTGACCAAGATGGGCGCGGCGCTGGTACTCCTCGACCACTCCGGTCACGAGGGCCCGAGTCGCGTCGCGATCGGCTGTCGGATCGATGCGGGTGCTTTCAACCATCTCCAGGGCGCGGCGGCGGATTTCGTCGTAGGCGGGGGCGACGGTCATCGTGCCAGACTCCGATCACAGAGCCGCCGGAGCGAACGGGAGAACCGCCCCGCGCCGACGGGCTGGCCGGCCCACGCCGCCACCTCCACCTGCTCGTCGTGGGGTAAGAAGTGGATTTGTTCGCCATCGAGCACCCGACCAAGTTCCCGTTCGATCTCGGACCTGCGGAACTTCGAACGGGGAGCGCGGTTGATCACGACCGACATGAAGGCACCGGGATTGAGGTCGGCCGCGACCAGGGCCCAGCCCATCAGCCGGGATATGCCGACCGGATGGGGCAGCCCGACTCCGACCACCACATCAGCGGCCTGGAGCACCGCTCGGGAGATGCCAAAGCGACCCGTGTCCCCAAAGCCCACCTGTTCCAGGTGCGGCCCGAGGTTGGCGACGACGTTGCCGAAGGCGACTCGCAGTTCGGTGAGCACGTTCAGCACCTCAAGCGGGCGGACTTCGATCCAATCCCGGTCTCCGGAAAGCCCGGGCAGTACGGAGATTCCGGGCAGCGAGTGAAGGCATCCCTCGAGAGTCCCGTTCCGGTGCTGGATCACGTCGATGGCGCTGCGGAGGTTCGGGAGCAGTTGCAGGTTGAGCCGCTGGGCCACCGCGGGCGCCACCTCGTCCACGTCGACCAGGACGGTCCGAGCCCCCTGCCCCAGCCGGGCGGCGATCCCCACCGCCACCTCGGTGGCGCCGCACCCACCCGGGGGAGAGGCGACGGCGATCAGCCGGGACCGGGGAGATGGCGGGCGCGGCTCGATCGCGGTTCCGGG
Organism: Acidimicrobiia bacterium; assembly: GCA_035463935.1. Classification (GTDB taxonomy): domain Bacteria; phylum Actinomycetota; class Acidimicrobiia; order Spongiisociales; family ZC4RG35; genus DATEEG01. Next base: position 11,598 of record DATHSX010000430.1, read on the forward strand.
CTCAACCGGAGCGAGCGCCACCAGGGAGCGAAGTGTCACTACGAACTCGTCGGCGCTCGCCTCGGACTCGATCACCTGATCGACCCCGCATTCGCGCAGTCGTTCTTTGCCATCGGGTCCGTCGGCCGGATCGAAGACCCCCAGGACCAGACGTCGCTGGAGCTGCAGGTCCGCCACCAACCGCGGTGTCAGAAATGAACTGACATCATCAATGACCAAGATCGCATAACTCTCAGCCAGGGCGTCCTCAGGAGTGAGGATCTGGGCCCTGACCCTGGCTCCGCCATGGTCGGCAAGGAACCGGTGGATGCGATCGGGCCATTCCCGCGCCGAGACGGCCAGCGCGATTTCGATCTCGTTCACCCTGTGACCCCTGCGGGCACCGCAGCGGCCCCGGTGGAACGCACGATCTCGATGCGGCCGTCGCGGATCGCCGCGGCCACCGCCAGGGCCTGCTGGGCGTCAACGGCCACCGTGACGTGGAAGCCGCCGACCGCCAGCGCGCCGCGGGCTGCCCCGGAAACGGCCATCACTTCGGCCCCCACCAGCACATAGCCGGCGGTCTCGTCGCCCACGAGGATCAGGTCGATGCGGTCCCCCGGAGAGAGATCGCCACCGACGGCGTGTTCGGGGTCGATGGGGA
>DATHSX010000431.1:0-1906 GCA_035463935.1 Acidimicrobiia bacterium
TCGAGGGCCTCTCCGAGGCCTGTGAGGCGCTGGGAATCCCCGTGATCGGCGGCAACGTCTCCTTCTACAACGAGACCGAGGGCCTCGACATCTATCCCACTCCCGTGGTCGGTCTGCTGGGCCTGGTCGAGACCATGCCCGCATCGCCGCCCCGTCTCGACCGGGCCCGGACCGGCATGGAAATGTGGATAGTGGGTCCCGAATGGGCGATCAACCTGGCCGGGTCCGCCTTCGAGAAGGTCACCTTTGCCCACGTCGGAGGCCGACCCACCGCCCCCGATGCCAGCATGGCCAGGGCCGCCATTGCCGCAGCCCGGCTACTGGCCCAGGGCGGGGCCCCGGTGGTGCACGACATTTCGGCGGGGGGGTTGGCCCTCGCGGTGGCAGAGATCTGCGTCAACTCCGGCATCGGAGCCACCGTTAGTTACTCCGACTGGCGCCACCTCTTTTGCGAGGATCCTCATCGGTTGGTCGTGGCCATCACCCCCGATCAGGCCGACCTGGTCCAGCGCATCGCCGGTGAAGCAGGAATACCCGCCGCCCCTGTGGGCACGTTCGGTGGTTCTGAGATCGCCTTCGACCGTCGGGGGGTGAAAGCGGTGATCGACCTCGAGGTCGCCACCAGCACTTGGCGAGAAAGCCTGGTCAGACGCCTCGACTCGACCTCGATCGGGCCGACCTCGATCGGGGCCGGCGCCTAGCTCCCGGCGTCTAGCTCTCGGTGCGGCTGCTGGCCAGTTGCTCCAGGCGTTGTCCGATGATGGGGTAATCCTCGGTGAGGCTCCGGAAGTCCCAGACCATCATCGTCAGCAGCGTCATGGGGGAGGTGGCTACCACGTCGGCATTTCGCTTATGCCCCCCGAGAAGCGCCATCTCGCCGAACACGTCGCCCTCTTTCAGCGTCGCCAGCGTCTTTCCATCCTTACGCACCTCGGCCGTCCCGTCGAGCACGATGAAGAAATCGAATCCGGGGGCACCCTGGCGGGCCAGGTGGATGCCGGGATAAGCCGATATCCGGATCGCATGCGAGGCGACCCGTTCCAGCTTGTCCCGGCTCAGGCCCTCGAACAGGGGCACCCGAGCGAGATCGTCGGCGGTGATGGGGACAAACATTCGGCAACTCCGTCTGGGCTGACTGGAAAGCTACCTGTTTCGTCGGTTCGATGACGAGCGGGGGCCGCCCTACGATGCCCGGAATGGCCCAGACCATCGGGATCCTGACCGCGGGCGGGGATTCTCCCGGCCTCAATGCCGCGATCCGGGCCGTTGGCAAAGCGGCCCAGCGCACCTACGGAATGCACGTCATCGGCTTCCGGGACGGGTTCCGGGGCCTCATGCAGAACCGGTTCATACGGCTCGACAGCGAGACCCTCTCCGGGATCCTCACCAAAGGGGGAACAGTCCTCGGCACCAGTCGGGAAAAGGTCCACAAGATGGATGTGGGCAGCGGGCGGGCGATGGACATGCGCCCGATGATCCGCAAGGTGGTGGAGCAACACGACCTCTCGGCCCTCGTTTGTATCGGGGGAGGAGGAACTCAGAAGAATGCTCTGCGCCTTTGGCAGATGGGGCTGCCGGTCATAACGATGCCGAAGACGATCGACAATGACGTGTGGGGGACCGACACTTCGTTCGGCTTCGACACCGCCCTCGGAATCGCCACCGAAGCGGTGGACCGGCTTCACTCCACTGCCCACTCCCATCACCGGATCATGGTGGTCGAGGTGATGGGGCACAACGCCGGATGGCTGGCGCTGGGAGCGGGCCTGGCCGGCGGCGCGGACTCGATCCTCATCCCCGAGATCCCCTATGAGGTGAGGTTGGTGGCCGAATCAGTCCTGCAGCGCAAGGCGGGGGGAAGCTCCTTCTCGATCGTCGTAGTCTCGGAGGGAGCGATGTCCGACCC
>DATHSX010000432.1:0-3232 GCA_035463935.1 Acidimicrobiia bacterium
TTGGCCTTGGCGCGAAAGTTCTGGATGATCACTTCTTGAATGCAGCCCCACCGTTGCTGCCGGTCGGCCAGCACCATCAGCGACTCGACGATCTCGCGGTTGGTTTCACCTATGCCCACCAGGATGCCGGTGGTGAACGGAACCCGCAGCTCTCCGGCCGAGTCGATGGTTTGAAGTCGCAAAACAGGGTCCTTGTCCGGGCAGGCAAAGTGCGGCATACCCGGTTCGAGCAACCTCGGCGAGACGTTCTCCAGCATCAAGCCCATGGAGGCGTTGTACGGGCGCAACCCGGCCATCTCGGCCCGGGTCATCAACCCAGGGTTGGCATGAGGGAAGAGGCCGGTCTGCTCCAGCACCATCCGGGACATCGACTCAACGTAGGCCAGTGTGGAGACCTGTTCGTGCTGATGCAGGAACTGGCGGGCCTGGGGCCACCGCTCCTCCGGCCGGTCGCCCAGGGTGAAAAGGGCTTCGGTGCAGCCGCGCTCCGCCCCGGCGGTGGCTATCGCCAGGACTTCGTCCGGTTCAAGGTACATGCCCCCTGCCCCCGGCGGCTGGGCGAAAGTGCAGTAGGAGCAGCGGTCCCGACACAGCGTGGTCAGGGGGATGAATACCTTGCGGCTGTAAGTGACCACCCGGCCTTTGCCCTCGTCGCGGAGCCGGCGGGCATGGGCGAACAGCGGACCGGGAGCGGTTCGTCCCTCCAGGTACGAGAGGGCCAGGTCAGGATCGGGGGGAGGATGGTTCATCGTTGCTGCCGCTCAAGAGATGGCCGAGGCGGACGCGCCGAGGACGCCGCCATCAACGGGAAGAACGACGCCGGTGATCCACGAGGCGGCGTCGGATGCAAGAAAGACGATGGCCCGGGCGACGTCGACCGGCTCACCCAGCCGCCCGAGAGGATGGCCCGCGGCGGCCCGTGGCTCGTTCGCTTCCCACAGCGATCCGGCCAGGCGGGTTTTGACCACTCCCGGAGCGACGGCGTTGACCCTGACTCGGGGGGCAAGCTCGAAGGCAAGCTGATGGGTGAGGTGGATCAGGGCGGCCTTGGAGATGTTGTAGGCCCCCAGGATGGGAGCCGGGCGGATCCCGCCCACCGAAGCGACGTTCACAATCGAACCCCCGTGATCGGCCATCCACTGGGACACGGCTTGTTGACACCACAGCAGCGGGCCTCGCTGATTCACGGCCCACGTCTTGTCGACCGCTCCCATGTCGATCGTCACCAGGGGGCCGGCGGCCGGATTGGTGCCGGCGTTATTGACCAGTATGTCGCACGCCCCGAACCGCTCGATGGTGACGGCCACCGCCCGGGCCGCATCTTCGGCCTGGTCGGCGCGGGCCACCACGGGATGAATCCGGTCGCTGGGCGCGCCCGCGGCGACCATCGCCTGGTGGGACAACTCGAGATTCTCAGGTTTGCGGCTGGTGATCACCACTCCCTCGGCTCCCGATAGCACCAATTCGAGGGCGGTGGCCTGCCCGATCCCCCGGCTGGCCCCCGTGACAAGCGCCACCTTGCCATCGACGCGGACTTCCATCGGGCGAGGGTAGCTCTCACGGAAATGGCTCAGTGCCCCCCGCGTTTGACACCGCCGTACTTCATGCGCGTGTCGGACAACGCCGCGGCCCGCTCCTCAGGACTGTTGACGGCGGCGTCGACCACCTCACCGACGAAGAACGTGTGGGTGCCAAAGTCGATGGCGTGCCGGACTCGGCAGTCCATCCAGGCCACGGCGTCGGCGAAGACCGGGGCGCCGGTCGTGGCCGGCCGTACCTTTCGCTCGTTGAGCGTGCCGCCCTCCCATAGCGCGGGCTTGGAGAACTTCACGAATACCCGGGTGTCGTCCGCCGACCACAGGTTGACCGAGAAGGCACCTCCTTGCGCGATCAGCCGATGAGTGAGCGCCTTCTTGTCGACCGCCACTCCAATCAGGACAGGCTCCATCGATACCTGGGTTATCCAGGAGGCGGTCATGGCATTCCACTCATCGCCGGACCGGGAGCCGATTAGTGCCAGGGCATTGGGGATCTTCCAGGTCACCTGGTTGAGGAGGGCATCGCTGAGTTCGGGCATGGGCTCATTGTGGCCGCCTCAAGCGGACCGCCAGGGCCTAACCTCATCGCTCGTGCATGTTCTGGTAGCGACCACCGGCGTCCTTCCGCCGGCGGCGGTAGCCAACCTCTGCGATCTGCTCGTTCCCTCCGAGGCCGGAACCATCACGGTGATGACGGTGGTCCAGGTGCCACGCACGTTCCTGGCCTCGCTCGACGACGAGGAGAAGCGCTCGCTGCTCGACGACGGCCTCCGCCGGTATGAGCAGGCCGAGGCCAAAGCCGCCCGATATCTCGAAGAGCGGGGCCGGCGGGTGGTCGATCCGTTGATGTCCGCTCTGACTGCCCGGGGCCGGGCGGCCGGGGTTCGGCTGGTCGAAGGGGACGACCCGGCCGAGGCCATCGTCCGCACCGCCCAGGAGGTCGGCGCCGACCTGATCGTGATGGGGGCCACGCGGCGGCTCTTCACCGAACAAGCCTGGACCAGCGTCTCGGTGCGGGTGATGGAAAAGACCCAGTGCCCGCTGGTGCTGGTGCCGGGAACCCGGGCCGACGACACTGGCGAGCTGCCCCGCCTCGAGTTCGACTCGTTCGAAGGCTGACGACAGCTTCCCCAGGAAAAGTGTCACACCGATCCCGCACACTGGCCCGCTGCAAGGGTGCGACCGTGGATGGTGCCCCACCGACAACCAGGCCCAGGCGGAGCCACGGTCCCGGGTCACCAGCCGGATTGCGGTCTCTCACTGCCGTAGCTGCCGAACCCTGACCTGGTGGGCCGATGAGGTCCGGGCCGATCCCTGGGATGCCCTCGCGACAGCATTTGGTGAGGCCCGGGTGATCGATCGATTGCCGGGCGTGGCCGCCCCCGGCACCGAAGTGCTGGTATGCCGCCAGCCCCCCGGCACTTCCACCAGCTGGCTTCCCGCCCGCACCTGGGTGGAGGCTGCCCCCGACCTCTTCGTTGCTCGGGATGGGCGCCAGCTTCTCATCTCCAGCCCGTCCGTCGACCTCCGCGCCGTGTTCGGGGACAGGCCGAGCACTACTCGACCAGCGCTGTGTCCGGCGTAGCTGAATCGCCTCCAAACGTCCTGAACTGGGTCTCGAAGAGTTCGGCATAGAGCCCGCCTTTGACCAGCAACTCCTCATGTGTGCCTGTTTCGACCAGACGCCCCTGATC
>DATHSX010000433.1:0-3070 GCA_035463935.1 Acidimicrobiia bacterium
TACTTCTCGAAGAAGCCGAACTCCTGCGCCACGTACATGTCGATCGCCGCCGGGAACACCGGGGGAATGGCAGCCAGCCCGACCGTCAGGCTTCCGGCGGGTTCGAGCTCGGCCATCGCGGTCGTGGTCGTTTCTGCCTCCCCACCGCCTTCAGTGGTCGTGGTCTCGGCCGCATCCGTGGACGTGGTGGTGGCCCCGCCCTCCGCGGCCGTGGTGGTAGTTTCGGCGGCCCCTCCACCGCAGGCGGCGACGGTCAGCATCATTACGACACCGAGCGCCAGGCAGGTACTCAGTCTTCGCTTCATGTTTCCTCCCTGTGTGCTCGTCGGGTCCGGCGCCGCGCCGCCGGAGGCGCCTCATCTGGGCTCGGCGCCGGCCTCGACATCCCTTTCCGCCCGTCTGATGTCATCCATCAGGATTCCCCAGACGTGCTCGCGGATTTCGATGAATCTTTCGCTCCCCACAGTCGTGCGGTTACGGGGGCGGGTGATGCCGACGTCGATCACTTCCTGAATGGTGCTGGGGCAACCCTTGAGCACGACCACCCGGTCACCCATGAGGACCGCCTCCTCGATGGAGTGGGTGACGAACACCATCGAGGTCGGCTGTGAGTCCCAGATGCGAAGCAGTTCGAACTGCAGGATCTCCCTGGTCTGGGCGTCGACGGCGCTGAACGGCTCGTCCATGAGGAGGACGTTGGGCTCGATGGCGAGGGCCCGCGCCAGCCCGGCGCGCTGCTGCATCCCTCCGGACAGCTGATAGGGATAGTGCTTCTCGAAGCCGGTGAGCCCGACGAGGTCGATGAAGGGCTGGACGACGCCGGCGATCTGCTTAGGGGGCTTGCCCGCGATCTTGAGGCCATATCCGACGTTCTCGGACACCGTCTTCCACGGGAAGAGCCCGAAGTGCTGGAAGACCATCGCCACACCGGTTCGTGGCGCGGTCACCCGCTCACCGTCGATCGAAACCGAGCCGTGGGTCAGCGGTATCAAGCCGTTGAGGCACCGCAGCAGGGTGGTCTTGCCGCATCCCGACGGTCCGACGATCGAGACGATCTCGCGACTTCCGACGTCGAGGTCGATGCCCTCGAAGACTGTGTAGTCGCCGTAAACCTTGCCGGCACCAACGACCTCGATCCTCTGTCTGTGACCGTCAGCGGGCGACGTCATGGATGCCCGCAGTCCGATCGAGGTCTAGGGTGTGCCACCATTCTCGAGCCCTTCCCCTTCGAGTGCCACCCGAAGATGGCCTGCAGTGCATTATGTAGGGTACAGAGCGCCGACCCGCGCGGGGGCAGAGTGCCGATTTCTCCTCCCGCACAGGAGACCGAGGAGCCAGGCATCGACGAACGGCCCAGGATCTTCATCCCCCAACCGATCGCGGTGGGGCGTACCTGGTTTGTCTGCCAACACCCTTAGGCCCTAACAAGGGCCGTAGTGGGTTTCCAAAGTGGGACGGATCAGATCGACAACCCGCGCCGCCGCTTCAGGCCCCGCCTCGGTTGGACGCGCCACGACCTCAACGAGGATGGTCTGGCATTGGAAAACGATGGCAGGTATAAGGCCGGTGTTCACTATGTCGACACCGGCGGCGGTGGCATCCTCGACTGTCGGATAGAGCATGACGGCCACCCTGGTGTGGTCGGGGGTAGCTGCCTCGGTCGCCCTATCGCCCCAGTCAAGGATGCTCACCGTGTCATCGAGAACGAGACCACCGACGACGAGAGCATCGAGAACGGCTCGGGCCGTGACAACGGAAGTGGAGGTAGTGACCGGAGTCGTGGTGGTGGTAACAAGCTGAGAAGTCGAGACCGGCTCGGCTACCTGGCTACAAGCCGCCGCCACCAGTAGGAGGACGACTCCTCTTGTCATTGCGGAAAGCCTATCGCGGTCTCCGTATGCAACGCGGCGACGACGTTCTAGCCGACGGCCTGATGAGATGCGATCCACCGCGCACGCCAATGGGCGTGACGAGACCCGCTACGAGCAGTTATCGCACTGTCCGGTAACCGGAAGTATCAGGTGACATCGCGGGCAAAGTCGAGGGGGCGAGTCCGTCTTCTTCCTGGCACGTTGAGCCGCAGTCCGGCGTCGTGAAGCCACCTGTGGCGTGAGCAGCGCGCTACCTCCATCTGGGAGGATCGACGCCCCGAAGTGCCGATAGCACTTGAGCCGTTCCTGGTCGGCGTGCATGTCGAGGTCCTGGGGCGCGTCGCCGTAGGTCTGCGTGACAGCGATCCCGTAACCCTCACCGATGGTGCCGTCTGCGTGCACGCACAGCGCCGACAGCAACGGCTCCCCGCGGCGATGGCAATCTCGGGCGACTCTGCCGAGCACATCTCCGATCCAGTAGTGGATCAGCATCCGGGTCCGTATGCCCGATCTGGCCTGGACCTCCTCGGCCAACTCCCCATAGTTGATAAGGCCGTGATAGGTCCCGGCGACTCCGATCAGGACGATCCGGGCCTGGTCGGCCCAGACCGCTTTGGCATCCGCCATCTGCACCGGGACCTGATCGGACTCTCGATAGGTACCGGGTCCCGCAGCCATCATGTCCTCGTCTAGGACAGCGGGTTGAGAAAGGGACGGCCACTGGGGAGCATCCCCCTCTGCACCTGGCGTTCCAGGTCCAGGGCAAAGCTGGCCATCCGCCACCTGGATGAATCGGAAGGACAACTCTTGGCGGATGAAGTTGCGGATCAGGGTGTCGAAGCTCAGCATGCCGTTACCTATTTGCTCGATCTTATCCGCTCGGAGTTGCGGGAGGACAAGTCGGTCTCCGATGTAGACGCAGAACTGGTCACCGCTGCGCCGTCCCGAGGCGTGGCTGTTGAGGCGTCCTCATAGTCCCCTTGCTGGCCCCAGTAACTGCTCATCTCCGACAACGACCGCGGTCAGACCGCGTCCGGCCATCCCGGTATAGATGAAGCGCCCGCCGGTGTCCCAGATGGTATAGACCCCAGCGGTCCCAGGCACCGCAGCGACCGGCCAGTCCGCAAACCGATAGAGGGGGCCATTCTCCAGGGCGACAAGGGCATCAGGGTTCGTAAGCATCTGGCTTAGGCCGCGCT
>DATHSX010000434.1:0-9199 GCA_035463935.1 Acidimicrobiia bacterium
TTCCCCGCCTGATCGCCAGCATGGGCCGCGCCGACGTGTTGGTGGGAGCCAAACGTCAATCCATGGGACAGGGCCGTTATCCGCTTCTGCGCCGGTTGCTAAGCCGGGTATTTGCGATGAGCACTGTCGGGCTTTTCGCGCTCCCGGTGACCGAGACCCAGACGGGGCTGAAGCTGCTACGACGCCCGGTGCTGGACCACGTCATGCCGGCGATGAGGATCCGCGGGTATGCCTACGACCTGGAGATGCTGGTCCGAGCTCACCGGGCCGGTTTCCATCTGGTGGAGGCACCGGTTGACCTGGGGCCGGAAGCATCGACGGCTCCGCTGCGCCTTTCGATGATGTGGCAGATGGCCCGGGACACCGTCCGGCTCTGGTGGTGGATCCTCACCGGGCGGGTACCTCGACGGAGGATCGAGTTGACCGCCCCTTGATGCCCCGCTTTCCGGTGGGCTACTTCGCCGCCAGCCAATCGCGACCGACTACCAGCTGCCGGTGACTGTCCCCGGCACCCCGCGCCGTCGTTGCAGCCTGTACCAGACAGTGCCCGCTCCGGCCGCGGCGATGCCGAGAATCGTCAGCAACCAGCCCAGGTTTTCGACCGAGGTGTTGGCGAACTCCAGGGTGACATCGCGATCGGTCGGCACGACGATCATGAACGACGGCCCGGCATGAAACGGCCCCGCTGCCCCGGTGGCCCTCCAGTTCGGGAAATAGGAAACCTTGACCAGATGAGGCACGCCCAGGGCGTCGGTGCGGAACGAGATCCGGTCCTCTTCGAGGACGACATTGGTGATGGTGGCGGGCGGTCCCGACAGCCTTTCGATGAAAGCCAGCTCGTCCACCGACCGGACGCGGGGCCAATCCTCGGGACCGTCGGTCGTGACCCAACGATCGAGAAGATCGATCCGCCCGTACCAGTCGAGGGAGAACTGCTCGAAGGTGGCCCGGTTATCGCGGGGGCCGATTCCCACCACCCCGCCCAGGCGGGCGAGGAGGCTGTTGTGGGGTCCCTCGTAGACGGCTGGCTGATAGCTGGCAGCCTCGACGAGCGGCGCATCGGCCACTTCGTAGAACGCGAACGGACCTGTCGTTGCGACCAGGCTCAACTCCGACCGGGTGTCGGCCGCGGCGCGGGCCTCGGGGGTGTAGGTGACGTAGTAACGCACCCCGAACAGCTGGAGGTGAGGGATCCCTCGATCGAAGTCGAAACGGTGATAGTCGAGCCCGGGTATCGGGCTGGAGGGGCTGACGCTCATCTCGGCTTGATTGAGGAAGTGGAACGGAGTGGAAAGGGACGACTCGAAGAAGAGCCCCTCCATCGACTCCAGCGCCTCTTCGGTCCAATAAGGAAACAGCATCAGGGCCATCGGCGACCCGTAGTCGTTCATGGTCTTGTGGTACTCCCAATGGATGCGACCGGGTGCCAGTTCCTCGGCGGCCACCACCATTAACGCCTCATATTCGGTCCACTTCGGTTTGCCCTCGTACCCGGTGTAGTTCCATCGGGCCCATCCGTTCATGATCGTTATCCCGGCCACCGCCCCCAGCGCCAGGACTCCCGCCCCGGTGATCGAGAGGAAACTGCGGGTGTCAACCGGCCGCAGCCACATCAACGACAGCAGTAGGGCCCCGGCCACGGCCATGCCCACGGCCCAGGAGATGCGGTTGGGAATGTTTGGTTCGCGGTTGAGAAGGATCACCGCCACGGTGCCGGCGGCCAGCGCCGCCCCGCGGGGCAGCAACCCTGATAACCGCTCCGGCAGACGCCTCGCCAGCCACATGAGGAAGCCACCCAACGCCACAGCTGCGAAGAAGGCGACACCGAAGTACCAGAAGGGAAGCAGTCGCCCGTTCCAGAGCTTCCACCGGGAATTGAAGATCCCGGGCAACAGGTCGGGAAGGGAGTTGGGCAGGGGGTAGTAGATCAACGGAAGCAGAGCGAGGGCAAGCACGGGCAGGGCGCGGGGCGTCCGTCGGGCGATCCAGATCACGCCGCCGATGGCCGCCGGGAGCAGCAGCCAGATCTCGAGGGGAAACACTTCCTCCCAACTGGACAAAGGGACCCAGGCCATGTCGGAGCTGAAGCCCAGTCGGGAGAGCAGGGGCAGAACCCAGAAGCCCGCAATGGCGGCAGCCCCGAACCAGATCGGCAACGCCCGCCGCCACCCGCCCCGCCAGGTGAGAACCGTGAGGGAGGCCAGGACGATGACGATGGTGGTGATGATGTGACAGAGCACGGCGGCGGCCAGGACCAGGGCTGCCGGGACCTGGTATCGAGGATCGTCTCGCACTGCCCGGATCAAGAGGCCCAGGTAGAGCAGCGACAAGGCAAAGGACCACGAGAACGAGAACTCGCCCGCCAGGGTGGACAGGACGTTGCCGCCATAGATGGTGAAGCTCTCCATGAAGATGAAGACGGCCCCGGCGCCAGCCGCCACCGTGGCCACCGGGCGGCCCAAACGAAGGCTCCGGGCCAGGTAATAGACGGCTGGAGGCGTGGCCAGGAGCCCGGCGATGGTCATCAACTTGAACGCCACGCCGTACGGCAGCACCAGGTCGGCGACCACGATCAACAGCGACGGCAGCGGGAAGTAGAAATAGAACACCGGATATCCGGCGAACCAGTCCTGGGACCAGCCCAGGATCCGGCCCTGCGGAAGGAGCACGTCTCGTAGATAGGCGGGAACCGCCACATGGGCCGCCATGTCGCCACCGGAAGGAGTGTTGGCCGTGAGCAGGAGCCGGGGATTGACGACCGCCAGGATGACCGCCGAAATCCCCGCCATGACGAGGAGCGGGACCCAACGTCTGAACCCCGAACTGGGGCTCGTCAACTCCATCGGTGGGCCCCCATCAGCGCCCCATCATCCAGCGTCCATCGTCTGACCCCATGGGGACGAGCGGCATCCGGGGTCAGTCGCGGGCCTGGCGAACCAACTCGAGCACCTGCCGCAGGTCCATCGGTTGGCCAGCCCGATCCCACCATTTCTCTTCGCAACGATGACACGAGAAGAACTGCACCTCGCTCCCGTCCGGGAGCCGGTGCTTGATCTCAATCACGTCACCAATGCCACATTGGGGGCAATCCATGAACGGCGGCATCCTACTGATTTCGCGATCTAGGTACTAGCTACGTGCTAGCCCTCGTGCAGCAGCCTGCCGACATAGCGGCTGCGCCGCCGGCCCTGCTCCCACCAGTACGCATACCAGTACGGACCGTGGGGACAGGCGTTGCATCCGGCTTTACCACACCTGATCATCTTCCTTCTGAGCCGGATCCGGGCGCGCTCCTCCGGGCCGATGGCGCCAGCCCGTTCCAGCTGGGCCCTTGCCAGGATGAGGAGGCGCCGGAGGTCGTGTTCGTCCAGATCCCGGACCGCGTCGAGGAACTCGCGGTCCAGGGCCAAATCAGGCGACTTCCAGAGGAGCGAAGAGCCGGACCACCGTGCGGCGATCGGTGAGGGTCCACCCCAGCGGCGGCGTCAACCGATCGGCGTGGAGGGCGCACATGGCGTAACCGTGATAACCCTGTGCGGAAAGATCCTCGAGCCAGACCTGGCGGTCGCCATACGTATATGACATCAGGGCGGCGGCGGGACTGCTGCAACGGACACAGGAAGAGAACATGGCGCCACGGTAGGAAGCCACCTTCCGTCGATCAAGGATTGCGCCGTCGCCCGTCCGCAACGGCATTGCGAAGGTCCCCGGGGCGAGGTACTCCCTCGAACAGGGTGGCCTCGCCACCCGCGCCAACCACCAGCACCGCTGGGACTCTGGCAATCCCATGACGGCCGAACCCTGCGGGGTCGTCGTCGAAACGGATCTCTTGATACCGCCCCGGGAAGGACCGGTCGAGTACCCGGCGAGCTTCGCGGCAGGTCTCACAGGACATCGACGAGAACAGGTAGATCCCGGCTGAGAGATGTCCGGGGTCGACCGCCCGGGGCCGGGCCCGGCGCGTGGAGGAACTCCGCCAGCCGGCGGCGAAAATAGCGAGCACCACCACTCCGACGATCAGAAGCCGGATCGTGCTCTGGCTCATTCGAGGGGAACCGCCACCGACATCGCAATGGCCGAGCCCGTGAGAACCCCGTAGAAGACCACCACCGGTCCCGCCGCCTCGACCAGGATGGCTGCCCCGTCCGGGTTGGGCACGATCGCTCCCGTCGTGGCGGCCGGAGCCAGCTCCAGGTGCTGGGACCTACCGGAGCCAATTGGTTCAACGACGGCTGCGAGCGGACTGCCGGCGGTGTTGAGAATCCACATCGCCGTCTGGCCTTCGGCCGGCACCGCCGAAACCGGAACCACCCAACGGGCGGCTTCCCGGTCGGCCCCGGGGGTAACGGCGATGGCGTCCTCGGAGGAGTGAACCAGCGTGACCACGATCGGCTCGGCACTCGCTATGACCAGCCCCGTCCCGGCCTCTGTCAGCTGGTCGACGGCCAGCACCACCTGGCCCTGGGGCCCGACCACCCCCTCGGCCACGCCCTCGACGAGCCCCTCGGGGGAAACCGCGTCCACCCGGTACGCGGTGTCAACGGCAGCCAGCGACCGGATGTGAGCCTCGCCGGTGAAGCCGAAGTCGGGCAGACCCAGGAACCACTGGGTACGGGCAGGTACCGCCTCCGCAACCGCCAGGTCGTTGGGGGCCGTGCGCCGCATTCCGGCCGCGATCAGACCCCTCTCGGTGACAATCGAGAAGCTGAGGCTCTCCCGCCCCGCCAGCAACTGGTCGAGAACCAACTCGACCACAGTGAAGGGAGGGACCCGCACCTCCTCCAGATCGGCCGGGGTATCGGGGCCGAACTCGCTGGCCGCCTCCAAGCGTATCGAGGCCTCGGCCGCGAAAGGATTGGCCAGAACCAGGGTCGAGCCCTGACCGCCGCTGGTGGCCAGGCCCCCCACGGCTACCACCTCGGGAGAAGCCGGCGCACATCCCGCCAGTCCCGCCGCCTCGCCCGCCCGGGTATAGGTCGCAGCCGTCACCGTCCCTTCCACCAGGATCGGGGTGACGCCAAGCTCGGCCAGGTCCTCGACTGCGATTTGCGCGGTCCCGAACTCCACCGCCAGATCGCGAGGGCCGGAGACTGCTCCGATGGCCGTCAGCCGAACGTCCGCGGGCCCGGCCAGGCCGAGCCTAGTGGTGAAGCCGCCCCCGGCCTCTGCCGCGGGACACACCACATAGTTGTCGGGTTCTGGTTCCGCCGGCGGGGGCACCGAGCCGACAGGGGCCCCCGGCAATAGGAGACCGCCGCCGGCCAGACCCAGAGTCACCAGGATCAATCCCCAGCGGCGAACCAGATCGGTCATCGGCTGGAAGCCTCCGTCATGGCTTCGGCTGGCTGCTCGGTCGGAACTTGGGCACGGGCGGAGCGTTCGGGAATCCGGCCCCACCACGCTGACGCTGCGAGCAGCAGAGCCAGTCCTCCGGCCGTCAGCCCCGCCATACGCAACCGGCGGTCCGGCAGATACTCCGACATCCCGCCCGCACCCGAAATGGAGTTGGCCCAGCCGATCCGGGCCCACTCCGGCCCCCATCGGGGGTCGGCATTGTCAGCCATTCTGATCCGACCGGAAACGGGGTTGCCCCGATAGGTCCGGCCATCCCAGTCCCAGACCACGGGGGTGGCGGGGACAGAGCCGGTGTCCGGCGCGGTCACCCGGACTGCCCGGCCTACGAAGGCCAGGTTCTCGTACACGGCCAATTCGGGGTCAACCGGCCGCGGTGCCAGATCGACCTGCCGATCCAGCGAGGTTCCGGCCAGGCTCGACCCGGGCAGCACGGCGACCCATCCAACTCCGAAGTCAGCCAGAGCCGCTCCCGGCCGCAGATCTACACCGCGCACCAGATGGGCGTCGACGACCGCTGCCAGCGCCTCGTCGCCTGAACGGGGGCTGGGGAGGTAGGCCTGGTCGAGGGTGGCGGCATCCCCGTCGAGCACCCGGTAGGAGATCGAACCGAGGCTTCGACTCGATCCGGGGAGGTCGGCGGCCGGGCCGACCACCAACACCCCCGTGGCAAGGTTGTCGGTCAGAGTGGAGACGAATCCGAGCCGAGAACTCCACCGATCGAGAGGCAGGCCGCTTCTTCCCCCGGCCACGGTCAAGAGCACCGGCACCAGAAACAGACCGGCGGTGCCCAAACCAACCAGGCGGCCCCAATTGGCCCGGCCCGCCACCTCGACAAGCATCGCGGTCAGCAGCCCTCCCCCCAGGGAGGCGGCGAGAAGGGCCACCACGGCCACGCCCGGAAAAAGGCCAGGCACACGCGCCACCAGCCAGCCTCCCGCCCCCAACAGACTTCCCAGCGCGACTCCGCCCAGGCGGGTCCGATTCGAGAGCAGGGTCGCCACTACCGCGGCAATCGCCACGGAGCCCGGCCACAGCCAGGCGGGCTGCACCGCCGGTGTGACTCCGGCGGTCAAAAGCGGTTGCAGATCGCCTCCGAGCACGAACGGGGCGATCAAGCCCAGCCCCAGCACCGAAACCAGGATTCCGGCTATGGCGGCACCGATCCGGCTGGCCACGATGGCCCAGAGGACGCCGACGATCGGAACCACCAGCAGTACCGGCGGATAAGCGGCGGCCGCCAACCCGGCCGCCAGCCCCCCGCGGGCGTAGCGGCCCAGACGGCGTCGCAGGTCAGAAGGGCCGGGGGCAATTACCGCGTCCAGTGCCCAGGGAAGAGGCCCGGCGGCCACGAGCAGTGGCCATTGCCCGGAGGAGAAGAGGGCGGCAGCGGCGGCCCCGGCGATGTACACCCAGCCAGCGGAGTGGGCCCCGATACCCGCGGCCCCGATCCTCCTTGCCAGCCTTACCACTCCCCACAGGCCTGCCACGATCGCCGCGACGGTCAAAAGCGACATGGCCAATGGAGGGCGGTTGCCCGCCACCAGGTTGGCCAAGGCCCCGAGGCCCAGTATGGGAGGAGCCGCCACGGGGCTACCCAGTCCAGAGGCGTGCCAGCCGCCACCGTACGCAGCCAGGAGTCCCGCGGCACCAGGGGCGGGCGGCAGGCCGAAACCGGCGGCGGGGGGGCCGGACAACCAGATCTGGCGGGTGCCGATCAACATGGCGATGGCGGTCAACCCCAACAGCACTGCGCTGGGCCGCTGCCAGACGTGGACCGTCCTTTCTGCGCTCGACTCGGCCTCCCCCTCGTCAAGCGCCCGCGAGAAGCGTTCGCCGATTTCGGCCGCCGTCCGGCGCAGGCTCACCGAGCCTCCCACCTGGAACCGGAAGAGCTCCTCGTCGCCGGCCTCACGAATTCGCTCCAGCCGGCGACGGGCAGCCAAAGTCGAGGGCAATCGAGCAAGATTCCAGGCCCACCCGGCCAGGGTCGCCAGCAATGGGCGTAGTCGGCCGAGGATCAGCTGTCCAACCCCTTCAGCGAGCCCGGCCAGAAAGCCGGTCGGCAGAACCCAGGCGAGAGTGACCGGTCGGTAGGCAGTCAACATCGCCCGCTGCCGCCCGGCCCGGGTGCGCCACCCGCGCCCCTCGTGGGGGCAGTTCTCGGCGTGGAAGACCTCGGAGGAGGGCACCACGATCACCCGCCCGCCGGCCAGGCGAGCGCGCTGGGATAAGTCGAGACCCGCGGCCCCGAGCGGAAGAACGGGATCAAAGCCGCCCAGCCCGGACAGCAGATCACGGCGCACCAGCAGGGACACCAGAGACACGAAGGCGACCTCGCGGACTACGTCGTATTGCTCGAGGTCGAGTTCCCCCGGATCGAGGCCCGAGTATGGCTCACCGAACACATCGGTGGCTTCCCCCACCGAATCGAGCCGGTCTTCGGTCCCCTCCACCAGCACCTTGGATCCGGCCACGGAGGCATCGTTGCGAGTCGCCTCTTCGACCAGGGCGCCGAGTGCATCCGGTCGGGGCCGGGTGTCGGCATGAATAAACCAGACGAAGGCAATGCCCGAGTCGAGGTGGGCCAAGACCTCCTCGGGGCTGTCGAGGCGGGTCGGGGCGATCTCTGCAGAACCCTGATCCACGGGGGCTCCGCCGCCCACGACGAGGATCTGGGTAGGCACGTACACTTGATGCCCGACGGCGGTCAGGGCGTCATCGGAGTGTCCATCCGGTCCGGCGATGATCACCACGGCCACCGCGGGCACGGGTGGGGAGAAGGGACCAGGGGACTCGGCCGGCGAACCCGGCGGGCTAGTCATGAGCAAAACATTGTGTTGCGGTGGCACGTATACCGCAATCCGGGAGGGTCGATGAAGCTGACGTTGTTGTCGGGGGGTGTGGGCGGAGGCCGGCTGGCGCGGGGGTTGGCCGAGGTGCCCGATGTGGACCTCACCGTCATCGTCAACGTCGGTGACGACGAGCGGGTCTACGGGCTGGCGGTCTCGCCCGACATCGACACGGTGATCTACACCATGGCGGGTAGGGAGGGGCCCCATGGCTGGGGGCTAAGAGATGACAGGTTTCAGGTAATGGAAGCCCTCGACGCCATGCCCATCGAGACTCACTTCCGGATCGGTGATCGTGATATCGCCACCAACCTATTCCGAACCGACCGGATCGAAGCCGGATGGTCGCTGACCTGGGTAACCACCGCCCTGGCGTCGGCGTTCGGAGTCAAGGCGACGATCCTGCCGGCCACCGACGATCCGTTGCGTACCCAGGTCAAGATCCAGGGTGGGCTCTGGGTGTCATTCCAGGACTACTTCGTCATCCGCAATCACGCCGAAGATGTCGAAGACGTTCGTTTCGAAGGCGCCGGGTACTCACGGCCGGCACCGGGGGTGATCGAGGCCATCGACGGTTGCGATGCCCTGCTCATCGGACCCTCCAACCCGGTCCTGTCCATCTGGCCGATCCTGGCCGTCCCGGCCATCGGCGAAGCAGTCGCCGCCAAGGGCCGGCTGCTGGCCGTGAGCCCGCTCATCGGGGGTGTGGCGCTCAAGGGACCGGCCCATCGGGTTCTGACCACCCTGGGTTATGGCGCCTCCACCGCCGGCTTGGTGGCGAGCTACGGCGGCCTCCTCACTGATGTCGTGGTGGATGCCACCGACGCCAACGATCGGGCCGGGACCGGCAAGCCCCGGATGCACGTCACCGACACCAGAATGCCCGACATCACCGCCTCCGTCCGCTTGGCCCGCGCGATCGTGGATCTGCTGTCGGCCGGTGGGAGGGGCGGGTGAGCCGATGAGCGACCGCGGCCCCATCGAAATCCTCCCGG
>DATHSX010000435.1:0-2996 GCA_035463935.1 Acidimicrobiia bacterium
TCCCGGTCCCCCCGACCGACCACTTCCAGGATCTACGGTCGGAGATGACCGCGGCCCTGGAGGCGGCGGGGATCGAGATCGAGGTCCAGCACCACGAGGTGGGAACCGCCGGTCAGGCGGAGATCGACATGCGCTTTGACACGCTGCTGCGCATGGCCGACAAGGTCACCCTCTACAAATACATCGTGAAGAGCGTCGCCTGGGCCCATGGCAAATCGGTGACCTTCATGCCGAAGCCGATCTTCGAGGACAACGGCTCGGGTATGCACACCCACCAGTCGTTGTGGACTGACGGCAAACCGCTGTTCTACGACGAAGCGGGATATGCCGGGCTGTCCGACTTGGCCCGCTGGTACATCGGCGGCCTGCTCAAGCACGCCGCCTCCATCCTCGCCTTTGCCGCCCCCACGACCAATTCCTACCGGCGACTGGTCCCCGGATACGAGGCTCCGGTCAACCTGGTGTACTCGTCGCGCAACCGCTCCGCGGCCATCCGCATACCCCAGTACAGCCAGAAGCCGGCTGCCAAGCGCCTCGAGTTCCGCTGCCCCGATCCGTCCTGCAACCCGTACCTGGCCTTCTCGGCGATGCTGCTGGCGGGCCTGGACGGGATCCAGAACAGGATCGAGCCCATGGCACCGGTCGATAAGGACATCTATGACCTGCCGCCCGAGGAGCTGAGGGGCCTGCCGTCGGTTCCCGCCAGCCTGGATGAGGCGCTCGCTGCCCTCCAGGCCGATCACGAGTTCTTGCTGGCCGGGGGGGTGTTCAGCGAGGGCTTGATCGACACCTGGGTGGAGTACAAGCGGACTCGGGAGATCGACGCCATCCGGCTGCGGCCGCATCCATACGAGTTCTATTTGTTCTACGACGTCTGAACCGTCGCGAACCCAGAAGCTCCAGGCGGGTCACCCTTCCGGGTGACCCGCTCGTCTTAAGCGACGAGTGCCCAGACCGCCCCCTACATTGGCGTCCGTGACCGCGACCGACCTGCAGACCTGGAGGTCCAGGTCCTTCTCGGTCGCCATCTGGTCGTTGATCGGCGCCCTCTATTTCTTCAGCCCGTTCGTGCTCGTGGTCCTGGGTTGGTTCCAGGAGCCCTTCTCGGAGTTGGGCGGCGCCGAGACCGTCTCCCACCGGGTGCACGAGGTGCTGTTCGGGGTCGTGTTCGCCCAGGCGATGGTGGGAGCGGTCAGTCAGCTTCGACATGCCCGCGACCGCCTCGCCGGCATGCTCCAGACCATCGCCGCCCTGGGAGGGTTGGTCGCCATCCTGGCGGCCCTCGGGGAGGTGGAGACCCTGGGCACCCTGTTCGTGGTCCTGGCGCTCCTGGCTGCCTTGCTCCATCCGGCGGGTTGGAAGATGGGGTGGGGTTCCTGGCGACCCTCCCCGGGCCTGCTGGCTCTGACCGTGACCGGAGCCGTCCCTCTGGTGCTGATGGCCCTCGACAATCTGGCCAAGGCGCGAGTGCAGGCCGCCGACCATCTGACCCATTGGGGCGGGGTGGCGGCCTTCGCCCTGGTCCAGGTCCTCTTGGCGCTCATCGCGGCAATGCGACCGCCCGGTTTCCGGATCCCGGCGGCGTCGGTAGGGGCCGGCGGGATCATCTATGTGGTGGCCTCGTTCCTGTTCCCCTTCGACGCCTCCGCCCGGCCGGGTCTCTTTGCCTTCTGGCTGGCGGCGTGGTCGGCAGTCTGGTTGGGAGTGGCATTCTCGGATCGTCCGGTGCGATCGGTCATCGCCGCGGCCGGCTCGGTCCTCCTGTCGGCCGTGTTCATCGCATTCGGCGTGTCCGGGATGCTGATCGGCGGGTTCTTCGCAGTCGTGTTATTCATCCTCAGCCGCAGGCCGGGAGGCTGGCCCCGCCCGGTGTCTATTGGGCTCTTCGCTTGTGGGGGTCTCCTGGTCGGTGCGGGGGCGCTGGCGGCGGCGCAACCCTTCGACCCGCCCAATGTTCCGCACGGCCTCGATCTCGCCTATGCGCAGGCCACCCGCCAAACCTGCCTCGATTGCCATGTGCAGGGTCAGGAGGGGGCCACCCTCATTCCCCACGCGGTCGACCAGACCTGCGGCCCCGACGAACATTGCTGGGGGGGACGCACGGATTGCCTGGGATGCCACCGCTACGACCCCGCCCTGGGTGGCTCCAACCTGGAGGTGCGCTCGCCAGCATCGGCTCTGGCGGCCGCCCCCCGGGATGGCACGCATCTGACGCCCGCGCAACTGGTTGTCCTCGGTGGCCTCTCCGCGGACCCTGATGGCTGAGGCCGTTTCAATCGCGGAAAGGTGGGGGAGGAGCCTGTGGTGGGTGCTACTGCTCGTCGTGGTCCCGCTGGCCCTCACGGCTTTCGTCGTTCATTTCGGACAGGCCGTGCTCCCTCCCCTCGTGCAGGGACCATTGGTGGTCGACCCGGGTCTGGGCGAGCGGCTGGCGACGGTGCTACCGACCGGATTCATACGTTCCAGCCAGCTCGCGATCCATGTCGTGGGGTTTCTGTTCTTCGTGGGGCTGGCGATTCTCATCGCCCTTCGCACCGCCGAGCCGCTCCCACTGGCGGCCTCGGCCATGTTGATCGCAGCCGGCGGCAGTCTCTTTGCCCCGCTCGACGGCCTGGAGGGTGGTCTGGCCCGCGTGGCCCGCCTGGTCGGGGAGGTGGTGCCCGGACAAACCGCCGGGTACTGGCTCTCCCTCTCAGGGATCTTGCTCGTGGCCTTTGTGCTGGCCGCCAGCTCGCCCCGTCTCGGTAACGGCGACATTGCGCTTCTGGTCATCATGGTGGTGCTGGGGCTCGTGACCGCCATCAACCCCGGCTGGCTGCTCGACCCCGCCCGGCTGCAGGCTCCCTGGCGCCAGCTCTGGAGCGCCGGCGTGCCCACCGCCGTGCTGCTGGCGGGCTGGTGGCGCACCCGGCGCCAGCCGGTCGACCGCCGCCGCCAGGTGCGTCCGGTGCTGGTCGCCCTAGGGCTCATCCTATGCGCCTACCTGGTCCTGGCCC
>DATHSX010000436.1:0-1731 GCA_035463935.1 Acidimicrobiia bacterium
TTGCTGGCGGTGGTTAGCGATCATGTCCAGGACACGGTGGACGGACCGGGGATCGATCTCCGCAGCCACCTCCCCGACGAGGTGGTCGTAGTCGAGGAAGGCAGTGCTGCGCTGGTGTCCGGCCTGGCGGAGGCTTCCATCCTTGGTCGGATCGACGGTGTGGAGGGCTGGCAATTGGTCCCGTCCGGAGCCGTTCTCACCTGGTGTGGGCGCGGTCGATATTTCGGGCCTTTCGCGGAGCCGTTCTTTCGGGGGATCCACGGCGGTGCCCACACCCGGACCCAGCTAGCTCTCGTAAGCGGGGGTCACCCCGCGCGCCGGGGGATGGCGTCGGCGGTGGCCGGCGGACCGGTGCCCGCGGCCTACTGGGCGCCCGCGCTGGCTCGAGCCATGGGACGGGCGGCCTTGCCCGACCCCGGCTAGCGGCTTTCCAAGGCTGCGATCAGCCTCGGCAGCACCTTGTGGACGTCACCGACGATGCCGAGGTCGGCGATGGTGAAGATGGGGGCATCGGCATCCTTGTTGATGGCGATGATGGTTTTCGCATCCTTCATTCCCACGAGGTGCTGCATCGCCCCCGAGATGCCGCAGGCGATGTAGATGTCGGGCTTGACGGTCTTGCCGGTCTGGCCGACCTGCTTCGAATAGGGCACCCAGCCGGCGTCGACGATGGCACGGGTAGCGCCGGTCGCCGCCCCGAGCAGCTTGCCGAGACGCTCGACGAGTTGGAAGTTGTCTGACGATCCCAGGCCCCGTCCGCCCGACACAATGATGGCGGCGTCCTCGAGCTTGGGGCCTTCCCTCTCCTCAGTGTGGCTCCCCGTGACTCTGGCCCCCGCCCTGCCGACCTCCGGTAGGTCGATCTGCTCGATCGCCGGACGGGCCCCCTCCCCGGGGGCCGCCGCAAACGACTTGGGCCTGACCAGAACGACGTGGGGTCTCGGACCGGTGAGAGCGGCCCGGGCGATCTGGCTCCCGCCAAAGATCTCATGGTCTGTGGTCGTGGTGGCTCCCTCGATCCCCACTCCGATGGCATTGGCGATCAGGCTGGCTCCCAACCGGGCGGCCAACCGTCCCGCCACATCGCGGTCGTCATAGGCCTGACCGAAGAGGATCAGGTCGGGCGAGTCGACCCGGGCCCGGTCGGACAAGGCCCGGGCCACGGGGGCGCCGGCCAGTTGGTCGCCGGGATCGAGGTGCAGCACCCGGGCGGCACCGTGGGCACCGAGTGAGGCGAACGCCTGCTCGGAAGCAACGCCCACATAAAGGGCCGTAACCTCGCCGAGCTCTCGCGCTTTGGTGAGCAATTCAAGTCCCACTGTCGCCGGCGCCCCGTCGGCCTCCCGGACGAACACCCAGATGTGGGCCATCTCAGATCACCTTCCTCTGAGCCAGCAGTTCGACGATCTTGAGATGGGCCTCGCCGTCATCCTCGATCTTGGCCCCGGCGCTGCGGGCGGGAGCATCTGTGACCTCAACCACCTTCTGGCCCACCCGGGGTTGCACGCCGAGGTCGGCGAGAGAGGGTGTCTCCACCGGCTTCTTCTTGGCGTCCATGATCCCCTTGAAAGTCGGATAGCGGGGCTCAACGACCCCGGCGGTGACCGAAACCACGGCCGGCAATGAGGCCTCCACGACGTCGTAGCCGTTGGCGGTCTGGCGGTGGATCGTCACCTTCCCGTCCCCCGCATCCACCCTGGTGGCATAGGTGAGGGCAGGCACATCGAGCAG
>DATHSX010000437.1:0-2574 GCA_035463935.1 Acidimicrobiia bacterium
GCTCCGGTGAGCAGCCTGATGGTGGTGGTCTTCCCCGAGCCGCTCGGGCCGATGAAGCCGAAGATCGAACCCGCCGGGATCGCCAGATCGACCTCGTGGACGCCCACGCCGCCTTCGAACACCTTGGTCAGACTCGACGCCCAGACTGCCAGATCGTCCGCCCCTTCGGCCCTGGGACCCTGCTCGGCCCGGGCGGCGGCGAGCGAGGACTCGTTAGTGTCAATCAAGTGCGGACCGGCCCCTCGTGTCAGATCTGATCCCAGTACCCCCTCCGGAAGAAGAACAAACATCGGAGCCGGCGTCTGCTCGCGGAGTCGCCGAGGAGCCCGAGTCGTCCACCTGGTCCCAGTTGTGGCCACCGCTCTCGTACTGGTCGAAGGCAGCCACCGTGGTCATCGGTGTGGTGATCGTGGTCCGGATCCTCGCCGTCTTGCAGAACACCCTCGTGATCGTGGCCGCCGCCTTCGTCATCTCGCTGGGACTGCAGCCCACGATCCGGTTCCTGGAGGAGCGGGGAATGCGGCGGGGGACCGCCATGGCCCTGATCATCCTGGGGGGACTCGTTGTGGCAGCCGGCGCCGCCCTGGCGGTGATACCACTAATCGTCCGGCAAGCTGCGCAGGCCTTCGACCGGCTTCCCGAACTGTGGGCCGAACTCCAGGCCCGCTCCGACGTGATTGGAGACCTGGCCGATCGGTTCGATCTCAACCAGGGCATCGGTGAGGGGGCCAACCCCATCGCCATCGCCTCCGCCGTACTGGTGGGCGTCTTCAACACGGTGACCCTGCTGCTGCTCACCCCGTATTTCGCGGTGAGCTTTCCCTCGTTGAAGTCGGGGCTGTTTCGGCTGATAAAGAGGGAGCACCGCGAGGACTACATCTTCGTCGTCAACCGGGCGGTCGATCTCACCTCCAACTACATCGTCGGCAACCTCATCATCAGCCTCATGGCCGGGGTGGTTTCCTTCATCGGTTTCTGGCTGATCGGTCTGCCCTACCCGCTGGCCCTGGCAACCTGGGTGGCCCTGACCGACCTCATTCCGGCGATTGGCGCGTTGATCGGCATGGTCCCGGTACTGCTCATCGCCGCCCAGACCAGTGGGCAGACCTTCGCGTGGGCACTGCTTCTCATGGTCGCTTATCAGCAGTTCGAGAACTACGTAATCGCCCCCCGGGTGATGCGCCAGGCGGTAGACCTCAACCCTGCCGTCGTGATCATCTCTTTGCTCGTGGGCGGGAGCCTGGCCGGGCTCGTGGGGGCGGTGCTGGCGCTCCCGGTGGCGGCGTTGACCAAGGTGCTGGTCACCGAATTCCTGGTACGAGCGAGGGTGGACATCGTCCGTGCCGCCGAGCCCGAACCGGGCCCGCGTCGGCGCAGATCGCGAGGGCGAATCGGCAGCCGGCCGCTGCCGTAGAGCCAGGGGGCTTTTCAGATGATGCGCCCGGCGTGCTCGAATACGGGCTGGCGGTCCAGGATTCGTTGCGGGCCCAATCGGGTCAGGTCGAGGGAAGGGGGCCGGCCGAGGATCAGCTCGGCCAGGTGCCGGCCCACGGCGTGACAATGCTGGAAACCGTGCCCGGAGTGGCCGTTGGCCAGGTAGAGGCCCGGGAGCTCGGGCCACTCCCCCAGGATGGCGTTCCCATCGAGCGTGTTGACCTCGTACAGCCCGACCCAACCGCCCACCAGGTGCAACGCTTCGAACGCTGGCAACCGGGTCCCCAATTCGGGCCAGATCCTTTCGTAGAACTTGGCCCGGCCAAAGGTGAAGTCGTAACCGATCGGGTCATCCGGTTGGGACCAACCCACCAGGAACCGGCCAGCCATCTCTGGTATCACATAGAGACCCGAGGGTAGGAACACGCTGGGCAGCCGCGAGTTGTCGAGCGACGTTTCCACCACGTACACCGAGCGCATGACCGGAATCACGGGGAGGTCCACGTGCGCGGTCGCGGCCAGCGGGGCGCACCACGCTCCCGCGGCGTTCACCACCACGGGCGCCGGCAGATGTTCGCCGCCGGAAAGGCTTACACCGGTGACAGCACCGTCCTGGGTGGTGATCGCGGCGGCCTCGCCGGTGGTGAACTCGACTCCCAAGACGGCCGACTTCCGCACGTACCCCTGGAGCACCGCGGTCGGGTCGACCGAGCCATCCCGGGGGCTAAGGGTCCCGGCTTCATAGCCAGAGCCCTGATAGGCGCGGAAGCGCGCGCCGATGGCCGGTGCCTCGAGCCACTCCACCTCACAGCCGAGGGACAGCTGTCGGGCGAAGCCGGTCTGGGCCTCGCCCAGGTGCTCCGCGTCCGTGAGAAAGAGGTTGCCCTGGTGGCGGACGGCCGGATCGGGCCGCCAGTCCCCGACCGCCATCTGCTGGGCAAAGTCCTCCAGCACCTCCAGCCCGTAACGGGACATCCGGATGTTCTCCTCCAGATTGAACTGGATTCGGACATTGCCGTCGGAGAGGACGGTGGACGACTGCCGGTAGGTGGGATCGCGCTCGACCACGACGACCTTGATCGCCGGTTCGAGCGTCTTGAGGTGGTAGGCGGTGGACGAGCCCATCACCGCCCCTCCGAC
>DATHSX010000438.1:0-6436 GCA_035463935.1 Acidimicrobiia bacterium
TGATCATGGTCGGGGCGATTCACCAGGCCCACACCCAGACGGGACTCCCTACTGGGGTGTTCCAGGCAGACCCAGACTGCGTGGCCTGATCGGCGTGGGTTGGGTGAAGCCCGGCGCGCCCGCGCCGGGCTTCATCTCTGCGCGGTTCCGTGCGAAAACCTGCACACGACCGTGACGGGGGGCCGATCGTGACGGATCTCGCACCAAAACGGTGCCACAACCTTCACAGGTTTGGCGACGGTGCGTCAGGTTGATGGCGACTCGGTGTCAGCTCCATGACGACTTGTTGTCGTCATGGCCTTGCCCCAAGATCCCGGCATGCTTGAGGAGCGGAACTGGATCCACTTCCTTCCCGTTTTGACTACTGCCGTCGCCGTGGTCTTCACCGTGATCCTTTTCCGGCACTGGCAGCGCCGGCCCCAGGCACGCTATCTCATGTGGTGGACCATCGGCGTCGGGTTCTACGGGGTGGGCACCCTCACCGAAGCGGCGACGACGTTGTTCGGATGGAACGAGCCGATCTTCCGGGCGTGGTACATCTCCGGGGCGTTGCTCGGCGGCGTCTTGCTCGCCCAGGGGACGGTGTACCTCATGCTGAAAAAGCGAGCCGCCGACCGGCTAACCGTGGCAATGCTCACTTATGCGGCCGTCGCGGCGGTCTTTGTCTTGTCAACTCCGATCCTGCACGACGCCGTCGAGGCTCACCGGCTTTCGGGCAGGGTGATGGAGTGGCAATGGGTTCGCCTTTTCTCCCCGCTTCTCAATACCTATGCGCTGGTCTTTCTGGTGGGTGGAGCCGCGTGGTCCGCCTGGCGGTATTGGCGACGGTCTGACCGACCCAGGTCGCGAGTCGTCGGTAACGCCCTCATCGCCGTCGGGGCGCTTCTCCCCGGCATCGGAGGCTCTTTCACCCGGGCCGGACACGTCGAAGTGCTGTACGTCACCGAACTGGTCGGACTGCTGATGATCTGGGCGGGCTATCGCGGAATGACCAGGGTCGTGGGGCCCACCATCCACTCGGCCCAGCAGGCGGCGTATGCCATAGAAAGGAACCAAACTTGAAGCGGACCATGCGGGCAGGGGTAGTTGCCCTGACACTCATCGCGGCGGCCTGCGGCGGCGAAGCGAGCGATACCACCCAGGCGACGGCCACCACCGTCACCACCACCGCTGCGACCGAGCCACTCACGACCTCCACCGCCGGGGCATCTGCCGAAGAGGTGGTCTTCGTGGGCGCAGACGGAGTGGAATCGACCATCACCGATACCAGCCGGATCGTGTCGCTCAATGGTGATCTCACCGAGATCATTTTTGAGCTGGGCCTAGGGGATCGGGTAGTCGCCACCGACGTAACCACGACGTTCCCCGCGGCGGCCGAGGCACTCCCCGACGTCGGTTTTGGGCAGCAGCTGGCTCCCGAGCCGGTGCTGGGATTTCAACCGACCCTCGTGATTGGCGACACCCAGATCCAGCCGGCCGAGGCGATCGAACAGATTCGTGATGCCGGAGTGCCGGTAGTCATCCTCGAATACCAGACCTCCCTAGACGGGATCGAGACCAAGATCTCCGAAGTCGCCGGGATTCTCGGCGTGCCCGAGGCCGGTCACGACCTCGCCGACCGGGTCAATGGCGAGATCGACACCGCACTGGCTCTCGCCGCCCAGGCTGAGGGGAAGCCGAACGTGGCGTTCGTCTACGTCCGAGGTCCTCAGCTCGCTCTTCTGTTCGGCCAGGGCATGCCCACCTCGGCCATGATCGAGGCTGCCGGAGCCGTGGATGTGGGGGCGGCCAGCGGAGTGATGGGTGCCGCCCCACTGACGCCAGAGGCGATGGCGGCCGCCGCTCCCAGCGTCATTGTGGTGCCCCAGTCCGGCTTCGAGGCTCTGGGTGGTGCGGCCGCTTTCCTCGAGATTCCTGGTGTGGCCGAGACCCCGGCCGGCCAGGCGGAGGCGTTTCTCGCCTACGACGAGGCCTACTTCTTCAACTTCGGTCCCCGAGTCGGTCAGGCCCTGCTCGAGTTCGTGACGGACCTCCACCCGGAACTGGCCTCCGGTTACTAAGCCCTTCCGCCTCGAGCAGCCCGGGTTGCCAAACCCGTTCGCCTCCCGCCGACGCGGGGTTGCGATCGGGTTGGGTGTTGGGCTCTCCGTGGCTGTGGTCGTGACCCTGTGTCTGGGGGCAGTGATCATCGCCCCGGCCGAGGTGTCGGCTGTCTTCTTGGGGCGGCTGCTACCCACGATCGGAAGGACGCCATCCGCCCTGGCGGAAGCGGTGTTGTGGAATATCAGGCTTCCGCGGGCGCTGATGGGGGTTGTAGGCGGCGGGGCGCTGGCCGTGGCCGGAGTGGTTCTGCAGGGCGTATTCCGCAATCCGCTGGCCGATCCCCAGCTGCTCGGCATCGGGGCGGGCGCCTCGCTGGGTGCGGTGATGGGCTCCGCGGCGGGGGCGACTCAGGGCGCCATCGCCGGCGGGGCCGCGGCGGGCATGTTGACCGCGCTGGTGGTGCGTCGTCTCGGCCGGCGGGGAGCGCAGCAGCCTTCCCGCTTCATCCTCACCGGCGTGGCCCTTTCCGCCGCGCTCACCGCCTGGGTGGGCTTTGTCGTGTTCGGGGGCGACCGGACCAGGATCCCGCCGATGGAGTTCTGGCTGCTGGGCAGCCTGGCCGGTTCCACCTGGCGGGGCGTGGGCACCACCGCGGTCCTGGTGAGCCTGGGGCTGGCCGGTCTCTTCTCGGGCGCCCGGAGCCTCGATCTACTAGCCCTGGGGGAAAGCGAAGCTCGACATCTCGGCGTCGACGTCGATCTTGTCACGACCATGCTGCTCCTGGGAGTGGGCGTGGTGACTGGGGCGACCGTGGGGGCGGTCGGGGTGATCGGGTTCGTCGGTCTGCTGATCCCTCACCTCATACGAATCCTCACCGGCCCCGCCCACCGACCACTGATGTTCGCCAGCCTGCTGGGCGGCGGGCTGTTCGTGGTACTGGCCGACCTGGCGTCACGAACCGTCGCCATCCCGATCGAGATTCCGGTGGGGCTGGTGACGGCCGTACTCGGCGGTCCTTTCTTGCTCTGGTTGATCCGCCGGGTGGGCCGGGTGTGAAGCAGCGAGGGCCGGAGTGATCGAGGCGACCGGCCTGGCCTACCGGGTGGCAGCAACGACGCTGCTCACAGGGGTCACTCTCATGGTGCAACCCGGCGAGTTCGTCGTGGTGGTCGGTCCTAACGGGGCCGGCAAGACGACCCTGTTGAAGCTCCTGGCCGGCGATCTCCGACCGTCCGAGGGTGAGGTGCGCCTCAATGGACGACCACTCGATCGCTACACCCACGACGATCTAGCGCAGCAACGCTCAGTGTTCATCCAACAAACCGAGCGCGACATCCCGTTCACGGTCCGAGCAGTCGTGGCGATGGGTCGTTACCCGCACCGCCACGACGCGTCCAACTCCTTGGTAACAGACCAGGAGGCGATCGACCGGGCGCTCACCCGTACCGAGACTTACCACCTGGCGGATCGGGTGTTTGCCACGCTTTCCAGCGGCGAACAGACCCGGGTAGCTCTGGCCCGGGTCTTCGCCCAGGAGGCCCCACTCCTCCTGCTCGACGAGCCGACCACCAGCCTCGATCTCGGCCACGAGGAACGCCTTGTCGCCGGACTCCGCGGACTTGCCTCTGAGGGACGGGCGGTGCTGGCGGTCTTGCACGACCTCAACGCGGCCGCCCGCCATGCCACCCGGGTCGTCGTCGTCGACCACGGCGAACTCCGGGCCGACGGCACTCCCGTCGACGTTTTCGATGACGGCTTGCTCAGCAGTGTCTACGACCAACCGATGCGGGTCGTCAAGCATCCTTTGGTTGACTCCCCGCTGGTTCTGGTTGTCAACCACGAGCTTCGGAGCCGACGAGGGGATGTCCTCGGCGGCTGACAGCGGGGTGTGACCGATAGGTCTCTGTAACCCTTCGACGGGCCTTTCCTGCGCCGACGGGCACGGCCCTTGTCCAGGATCACGTCGTGGTCGAATCGTTCCCCGGCCACGATCTCGCCGAACCGGGGATACTCCACGTCTACCCGCGAACCTTATCGTTTGCGATCGGCCAGAAGTCCGGCGCGGGCCCTAGGGCCCGGACTGGGCAGGGGCGGCGTCACAGAGCTGGTATATAGCGGCCCGCAGGTCGGCAACGTGGGCCGAGGTGGGCCCGGTCGGGGTCACTCGCGCAGTGAGGCGCGAGGAGGAACCGAAGGCGAAGGCAATGAAGGAGTTGTAGGGCCCTTTCGACATTGGACCCAGAAAGACGATTTCCTCCATCCGGGCCTGGCCCCAGTCCGACAGCGAGCTCGGAAGCCGGCCGAGATTGCTCAGCGTTCGCGTGTAACGCTGCCGCCGGCCGGTCCGCATCATCATCTCGACTCCCTGGTTGAGGGCCGCGGGGGGCAGCCACGACCAGGAGCGGGCCATGAGCTCGGGGCCAAGGCCGGGATGACTCGACTTCCAGGTGGCCATCTCGGCGGCCGCTTGTTCGATGACCTTCTCCACCGGTCGGACGCCGGGCCGTCGAATCGCCACGGGTTCGGTTCCGCTCAGATTGCCGATGCCCCGGGTGACGGCCAGGCCGTGCCTGAGATCGGAAGCGACCAACCAGACGCCCGCCCCGGAGCCCCCAGGTCCGAACACGTCGGTCCAGGCAGCCTCGAGGACGCCGACCAGGACCGCATCGACCGGCCAGCGGTTGTGACGGCGACGTTCGTCGAGCGCGGCCAAAGCCGGGCCCAGCTCGATGATCTCGTACCCCGTGGCAACGTCCGTTTCACCCGCAGCCGGGTCGGCGTGGGTCGAGGTCGGCAGGCGCGACCATCGGTCCATGCTCCTGGCCGCGATCCGCCACCGATCGCCTGCGGAAAGGCCGCCGTGTTGCGCGGCCCCCGCCACGGTGCGGGGCGACAGGTCGGCCGGGAGCGGCGGGAGGCGACCGGACCCGAGATAGTCGACGTAGACCCGCCGGAGGTCTTCGAGGAGAACGACGCTCGCCACCCCATCAAACGCCGCGTGGTGGGCGCCGAGGACCAACCGGGTCGTGGCGCCTCGGCTGAGGGCGGTGAGCCGCACCAGGGGTCCGCCGGTGTCCAGCCGAACCCCGACCTCCGCGGCGGTTAGCTCATACATCCGGTCATCGATCGCGTCGACCAGCTGAAACGGGAGGGGCTGGGCAGCCGGGTGCCAGCGGGTGTCGACTGCCACATCAGCTGTGCAGGCCAGTATCGGGTGGATGGTGGCCAGCCCCTGCCAGCACCGCGCCAAGGCCGCGAGGTCGAGCGGTCCAACCAGGTCCCAGATGACGTGAAATGTCACCGGGGAGCTGCGATCGAGGATCGCCATCGATCGGTCGGTAGGGCTCAGGTCGAAATAGCGCTCGGCCTCCGTAGCCACCGTTCAATCCAAGCAGGGCGTCGGCCTTCCGGGGTATCGTCCCTGCATGGTTGGGTCGGCCCCGCCCGAGAACGGTTTGGGAGCAGATTCCAGCCGCGAACGCGCCCTCTTGAGCCTACGAGCGTCGCGACACGATGAGTGGAAGACCGTGCTCGACGAGCTTGGCTTCGTGCCGCTTTCCGTCGAGG
The DNA here is from genome assembly GCA_035463935.1 of Acidimicrobiia bacterium. Taxonomy (GTDB): domain Bacteria; phylum Actinomycetota; class Acidimicrobiia; order Spongiisociales; family ZC4RG35; genus DATEEG01. The sequence goes on from DATHSX010000438.1 coordinate 5,611, forward strand.
AAGCCGCGCAAACCCTGGCCGGGCAACGGTTAGCACCGCTGCACAAGCTCCGGGTGCTGCACGATCTCGGGGCGCTGGGCCGTTTGCAGGAGATGACCGGCCCGGCCCAGGAGCTGGCCGCCGGGGTGGTCGACCCCGATCGCTTTGGTGAGCTGATGGAGCTGGCGAGTCGGCCCGAGCTGAATTTCGAGGCGTTCGTCGCATCCCTCAACACGCAGGGCATTGCCAGCACCACGCTCATGGTGGTTGGTGAAGCATGCACCGATGACCCGATCGGCCCGGGACCGAATCAGCCGACGAGGATCGTGGCGTCTTTCGAGGCCCCCGGCAACGTTCCCGATTTTGCCTACGGGGCCGATCCGCTGCACTGGCCGGACTGCAATCCCTTCTTCCTGCGAATGACTCCAGGGCCGAAGACCTCGCTGCCGGCCGTTGACAACCTCGACGGGAATGCCTACCAGGCCCGAATTACCGAGGTCGTGGGAATCCCTTTGTTATGGGAGCTCACGACTCAACTCGACGTCAGATACTTCGTCGCCAAGAACGCGGTGGGCATGGAGTTCACTTTCGCCGGCGGTGACGGCAAGATCGATGTGGATCACGGCTACGTCATCGTGGAGCCACACCCGTCCAAGGCGAACTGGGTGGCGGTTCGATCACAGAAGACGGTCCACTTCACCACCATCAGCAACTTCCCCGCAACCCTTGCCTGCGAACTCGGCTGGGTCTACGTGATGCAGAACATGGCGACCTGCGGGCCGTCCAACTAGGGCTGAGGAGGCCGAACATGACAACAAGCGGATCCACTGATGGGCCCAGCATCCCC
>DATHSX010000439.1:0-2542 GCA_035463935.1 Acidimicrobiia bacterium
CCGCCCGGCCCGGGGGCCGGGTCGTCGACCAACGGTGATCAAGAAAGCCCGGCGGTGGCGATCGATCGGGAGGGGATCGAGCGCCGGGTGCTGGCCTTTCCCATCGCGACCGGGGTCTATTCGCGAATCAGGGCGGCTCGCGGCCGGGTTTACCTGCTTTCTCACCCGAGCGCCGGTCTGCTCTCGCACAAGGAGGCAGATCCGCCCACCGCTCGCCTGGAAAGCTGGGACTTCGCCAGCGACAAGCTGGAACCGGTCTGTGAAGGGGTGGTGACCTTCACCGTCGCCGGCGACGGCAAGGTGCTCGCCGTTCGCACCGGCTCGGCTCTCCGGGTGGTCCCGGTGGGCTGGAAGGAGGAGAAGGGCGGCGCGGACAAGCCCGGCCGGGACAGCGGGCTCATCGATCTCGATCGCATCAGGGTCGAGGTCATTCCCGGGGCGGAGTGGCGGCAGATGTTCGACGAGGCGTGGCGCCTCCAGCGGGACTTCTACTGGTGGGAGGACATGGGTGGGGTGGACTGGCTGGGCATTCGCCGCCGCTATCTGGATCTGGTGGACAGGGTGGCAAGCCGCTCCGAGTTCTCCGACCTGCTCTGGGAGATGCAGGGCGAGCTGGGAACCTCCCACGCCTATGAACTGGGGGGTGACTACCGACCCGGTCCGGTCTGGACTCAGGGCCAGCTGGGAGCGGACCTGGAATGGAGCCGGGGGGGGTGGCGGGTGAGGCGGATACCGGTGGGTGATTCCTGGGAAGACCATGCTGCCTCGCCTCTGGCCGAACCGGGCGTAGGCATCATGGAAGGAGATCGAATCATCGCGATCGACGCCCGCCCCGTCGGCCAGCAGACATCACCGCAATCCTTGTTGGTGGAGAGGGCCGGACGGCCGGTGACACTCACCGTTTCCGCCAACAGGCGCACCCGGCGAGTGGTCGTGGTTCCCCTGGCAGACGAGTTCGACCTCAGATACCGGGACTGGGTCGAAGGCAATCGGGTCACCGTGGCCGAGAGGACGTCGGGCCGGGCCGGCTACATCCACATACCCGACATGGGCCCGGGGGGATTCGCCGAGTTCCACCGGTACTGGAAGTCATCGGTCGATCTGGCCGGCCTGGTGATCGATGTCCGGTTCAATCGGGGCGGAAATGTGAGCCAGTTACTGATCGAGAAGCTGGTGCGGCGCCGCATCGGCTACCGCGTCACGCGCTGGCGGGCACCCTACGCCTTCCCCCAGGACGCGCCATCCGGACCCATGGTCTGCCTCACTAACGAAAACGCCGGCTCCGATGGCGACATCTTCTCGCACACCTTCAAGTTGCTCGGCCTCGGCCCCCTGATCGGGGTGCGCACCTGGGGCGGGGTGGTCGGTATCTGGCCACAACAGTCACTGGTGGACGGCACCGTCACCACCCAGCCCGAGTTCGGGACCTGGTTCTCGGACATCGGCTATGGGGTGGAGAACTACGGGACCGAGCCGGACATCGAGGTGGTCAACCGGCCCCAGGATTACGCCGCCGGTCGCGATCCCCAACTTGAGCGCGCCATCACCGAGTTGTTGGCCATCATCGCAAGGTCCCCCGGAGTCCCGCCCGATTTCGGCCCGCGACCTTCGGTGCGACCGCCGCTTCTCGGCTGATGGCGCTGGTTCCCCATGGTTCTCGGCCAGGGCGCCCTCCCTGCCGTTCTCTGGCAGACACTTCGGCACTGACGCCGGCGAACGGGAAAGCGCTGCTGGCGCGCCCAGATGCCCGAAGGTGGTGCTAGCCGGCCACCCGGGCGGCGATCACGGCGCCGATCTCAGCGGTCGACATGCCCATGTCCGGCCCGCCCATGGTTTTCAGCTCGGGAAGTACCGAGACGGCCGCCGCCTCCACCGCCGCGGCCGCCGCCGCCTCACCGAGATGCTGGAGGCACATCGCCGCGGACAGGACCGCGGCGACCGGATTGGCCCAGCCTTTGCCGGCGATGTCCGGGGCAGAGCCATGGACCGGCTCGAACATGGAGGGGTAGATCCGATCCGGGTTGAGATTGGCGGAAGCCGCCAGGCCGAGACCACCCTGCACGGCCGCACCCAGGTCGGTGATGATGTCTCCAAACAGGTTGTCGGTGACGATGAGGTCGAACCTCTCCGGACTCTGTACGAGGTAGAGACAGGCCGCATCGACGTGCACATAGTCGACCGTCACCTCCGGATAGTCAGCCGCGACCTCGAGCACCGTTCGTTGCCACAGATCACCGGCGTAGGTGAGGACGTTCGTCTTGTGGCAAAGGGTCAACTGCTTCCGACGACTCGCGGCCAGCTCGAAGGCGAACCGGGTGGCTCGTTCGATGCCGAACCGAGTATTGACCGACTCCTGGATGGCGATCTCGTGATCGGTATCGCGGCGGGAAATTCCTCCGGCCCCCGCGTAGAGCCCCTCCGTGTTCTCCCGGACGACCACCAGATCGCATCGGTCCGGGGTGAGTCCCGCAATCGGGGTGGGCACCCCCGGGTAGAGCTTGACCGGTCGCAGATTGACATACAGGTCGAAATCAAATCGCAG
>DATHSX010000440.1:0-8362 GCA_035463935.1 Acidimicrobiia bacterium
TGGTGAGGGCGGGGATGGCACCGGTGGTGGTTCTCGACATCGATGCCCACCATGGCAATGGGACCCAGGAGATCTTCTATCGGACCTCGGAGGTTCGGTACGGCTCCGTCCATGTCGATCCCGGCGCCGGGTACTTCCCGCACTGGTTGGGATTCTCCGACGAGAAGGGAGAGGGCGAAGGAGCCGGCGCCAATCTCAATCTGGCACTCGAGCCGGGCACCGGTGACGAGGGGTGGCTGGAGGCGGTGAGGACCCTGGCCGCTTTTGGACGCGGCGCCGCGGCGATGGTGGTGTCGCTGGGAGTGGATGCCTGGCGCGACGACCCGGAGAGCCCGCTGCTGGTGTCCATCGACGGATACCGGCGGGCCGGGGTGATGCTGGGGGGGATGGGCCTTCCTACCGTGATCGTCCAGGAAGGTGGGTATGACCTGGCCAGCCTGGGGCTACTGGTGACCCGATTCCTGGAGGGCTTCAGCGCGGGTTGAGAAGCTCTGATCGATACGGACATCACGGAGACGGAGGAGGGTAAGGTCACCAATTCGGGACGGACAGGTGCTCGCGATCCCACCATGTTGACACCCTCGATCGAGCGGCCGTCCCCGGACGGCGGGAAGGAAGAGAATGCGGACTCGGACAGCTATGACCGTGATGTTGGCGGGGCTCATGGTCGTCGGTGCCTGCGGGACTCAGGGGGAAACCGAGACGACCGCCGGCGACGGTGCAACGACCACAACCGGCGGGGGGACCGAGACCACGGCAGCTCCGGCCGGTGGCAGCACGGTTCGTATCGGATATGCCGGGGCGCCGGCCGACTTCAATCCGGGGGTGGGAGTCCTGGCCGAGGACTACATCTTCTACGACCTGACCTACGACACTCCCATCGGGTTGGACTTCGAGGGCAACTTCATACCCGAACTGGCGACGGACTGGTCGGTTTCGGCGGATGGTCTGACCTGGACGATGACGATTCGGGACGGGGTGACCTTCCACGATGGCAGCCCGTTGACGGCTGCGGATGTCGCTTACTCCATATCCCTCTACCGGGACACGGCCGATTTCCCGTTCCTTCCCACCTACGCCAGCCACTTCGTGACCGTGGAGGCCCCTGATCCGACCACCGTGGTGCTGACGACCGAGGCACCCCTGGCTGCCTTCGAAGCCCAAATGGTGCCCATGTACGTCCTGCCCAGCGCAATCTGGGAAGGGGTGGATGCGGCGACGTTTACCAACGAGGAGATGATCGGCAGCGGCCCGTTCAAACTGGCCGAGCACAGCCAGGATGAGTTCGTCCGCCTGGAGGCCAACCAGGATTACTGGAACGGTGCCCCCAACGTGGGGGAGGTCATCTTTCAGACCTATACGAACTCCGACGCCCGGGTTCAGGCCCTGATCAATGGCGACATCGACATGATCACGGAGTTCCCCGCCACCGCCATACCGTCTCTTCGGAACACCGCCAACGTGGCGGTCGCCGACGGCAACTACCCCGGCGGCCGCCTGGCCGACATCATGTTCGACATGATCGACCCGGCCAACTGCCCGACCGCCGAAGGAGGGGTTTGCACCGGCCATCCCGCGCTCCGGGACGTAACGGTCCGACAGGCGCTAGCCCATGCCGTTGACAAGCAGCAACTCATCGATCAGGTTCTGCTCGGGCTGGGAGAGCCCGGGTTGGGGCTGGTCCCAACCTCGTTGGGAAACTGGTTCGCCTCCGAGCTCGTACCCGAGGACTATGCCTTTGATCTCGACCTGGCGGCCCAGATGCTCGAGGACGCCGGGTACGTCGATACCGACGGCGATGGCATCCGGGAGTGCCCCACCGACGAGTGCGGGCCAACAGGGGACCTGACTTTCCGTTTGAACTACCCCACCGACAACGACGAACATCCCCGGGTGGCCGACACTCTCTCGGGATGGTGGGGTGAGATCGGCGTGGCCGTCCAGATCCAGGGTCTCGACTCCGACACCCTGACCTCGGTGTGCTGTCCGACCTTCGACTACGACGTCATCCTGTGGTCGTGGAACTCGGGCATCGACCCGGATTTGCTCGACGTTCTCAACTGCGATTCGATTCCCTCGGGTTATTCGGAGACAGGACATTGCGACCCGGAGTACGACGCCCTGCAGCAGGCCCAGGCGATCGAAACAGATCCGGCGGCCCGGCGCGAGATGATCGTGGAGCTGCAGCGGATGGCGCTGGAACAGGTGCCCTACATCATCCCCTGGTACTACCCGCGCATCCAGGCCTATCGGACCGACCGCTTCACCGGCTGGCCGGATCAATCCCCGATCCTGCAACTCGAGGATCCGCTGTCGCTGACCGTGATCTCGCCGGCAGGTTGACCGTCATAGGGGCGGGCGGTCACCAAACCGCCCGCCCCCACCATTCCCCCCTCCCATGAGAGGCCGTCTCGTTCTCAGAAAGCTGGGTTGGGCGCTGGTCACCCTGGTGGTGGTGGCCACCTTCAACTTCATGCTGTTCCGGGTCCTGCCGGGCGACCCGGCCAAAGCGGGGTTGCGTGATCCCCGGCTCAACCAGGAGGCGGTGGAAGCAGCCCGCATTCGTTTCGGGCTCGACAAGCCCGTCTTTGTCAACCTCGAAGGCGGAAGCCCGTTCGATTCGCAGTTCTTCCGCTACATCGGTTCGCTAGCCGAGGGCGACCTGGGCACCTCGTATGCATTCAACAACCGGGCCGTGAGCGACCTGTTGGGCCGGGCCCTCGTCAACACCATCTGGCTCGTTCTCCCGGCCCAGATCCTGGCGATCGTGCTCGGGGTCGTGATGGGACTGGTGGCCGCGTGGAAACGGGGGACCGCCATTGACGTTGGCAGCCTGCTCTTCGCCCTCTTCATGTGGGCCCTGCCCACCTTCTTCCTGGCGATCCTGCTGTTGTTCTTCGGGGGTCGCTGGCTGGGTCTGCCGACCGGGGGACGGGTGACACTCGGGGCAACTTACGAATCCGGGTGGGAGCAGGCAGTCGACATCCTGCGGCATTTGCTCCTACCCACCATTGGCTTCGCCCTCGTCTTGATCGGGGAGTACCTGCTCGTGATGCGAAGTTCGGTGATGGAGGTGTTCGGGGAGGATTACATCCAAACCGCCAAGGCCAAGGGCCTCTCCACCATCCAGATCATTCGCAAGCACGCCTTTCGCAACGCCATGCTGCCGATCGTGACTCTGATCGCCCTCAACCTGGGCTTCACCGTGTCGGGGGCGATCCAGGTCGAAACGGTCTTCTCCTGGCCGGGTTTGGGCAAACTGACCGTCGACGCCGTCTCCCAGCGCGACTACCCGGTCCTGCAGGGAACCTTCCTGCTCCTGGCAGTCGCGGTGATAGTGGCCAATCTGATCGCCGAATTGGTCTATCTCCGCCTCGACCCGCGGGTGACCGAAGTATGACAGTCTGGCGAAAGCTCCTTCGTCATCGCCTGGGTGCGGTCGGGCTGGCGATGCTGGCGGTGGCGGTCCTGGTGGCCATATTCGCCGCGGTCATCGCCCCCTACGACCCCTACGAGAACGTGCGGGTCAGCATCGATGACATCTATCAGTCGCCTTCCCCCCAGCACCTGCTCGGTACCGACGACGCCGGCAAAGACGTGTTCTCCGGTCTCGTCTACGGCGCCCGGGTATCGCTGCTGGTCGGGTTCGCCGGAGCGTTCATCTCGCTGATTGTGGGCGGGGTGATCGGGCTGGTGGCGGGTTTCAAGGGAGGCCGCTTGGGCAACGGTTTGATGCGCTTCACCGACTTCTTTCTGGTGATACCCGAACTGGCGCTGCAAATAGTCATCGTGGCGATCATCGGCCAGAGCCTGCGCAACATCATCCTGGTCATCGGGCTGCTGGGCTGGACCACCAGCGCACGGCTGGTGCGAGCCCAGACGCTTTCGGTGCGGGCCCGCAAGTTCGTGGAACGGGCCCGGGCGGTGGGAGCCTCGGATCTCTACATCCTCCGCCGGCACATCTTTCCTCAGGTGGTCCCGTTGATGCTGGCCAACGCCGTGCTGACGATCTCGTTGGCGATCCTGGCCGAGTCGACGCTCGCCTTCATCGGCCTCGGGGACCCGACCGTCATCTCCTGGGGTCAGATGCTGAATTTCGCCTTCACCCGGGGGGCGGTGTCCGCCGGCGCCTGGTGGGCCCTGGTGGCGCCTGGCCTGGCCATCGTCTGGGTGGTCCTCGGGGTGACTCTCCTCGGCAACGCGCTCGAAGATCTGCTCAACCCCCGTCGGGGACGCCACTTTCTGGAGCCTGAACCGGCTATGCCGGCGGAGGAGACGGTGGGACCGGCCGCGGAGCGGGGCGCCCCCGCCGTCTTGGCGGTGCAGGACCTGGCCGTCGAGTTCGTAGTCGCCGGCGCCCGGATGCGGGCGGTGGACGGCACCACCTTCTCGGTCCGCAAGGGGGAGGCCCTGGGCCTGGTGGGGGAGTCGGGCAGTGGGAAGACAACGGCGATGCTGGCGGCCTTGCGCCTCCTCCCCCCGGGCGGCGAGGTCGTGGGCGGTTCGGTGCTGCTGGGTGGTCAGAACGTGTTCGCGTTGACTGCGGACGAGCTGCGCGATGTGCGCTGGACCCGCATGGCGATGGTGTTCCAGGGGGCGATGAACGCCCTCAACCCGGTCCGCACGGTCGAGGACCAGATCGTCGAAGCGATCTCCTTGCACGACCCCGACCTGTCCAAATCCGCGGCCCAGGAACGGGCGGCCCACCTGCTGGAAGTGATGGGCATCGACGCGGACCGCGGCTCCGAGTATCCCCATCAGTTCTCCGGGGGGATGCGGCAGCGGGCAATGATTGCACTCGCCCTGGCCTGTGACCCGGACGTGATCGTGGCCGACGAGCCCACCACCGCCCTCGATGTGATGATCCAGGCGCAGATCCTGGAGCTCTTGAAGAAGCTCCAGCGAGAGCTGGGCATGGCCCTGGTTTTGATCACCCACGATCTCGGGGTGGTGGCCGAGAGTTGCGATCGGGTGGTGGTCATGTACGGCGGGATAGTGGCGGAGCAAGGGACGGTGGAGGAGGTCTATTCGGATCCCCAGCATCCATATACGAAGCTCCTGATGGAGGCCTTCCCCGACATGGAGGATCCGGACCGGCCGTTGGTGTCCATCCCCGGCCTCCCGCCCCGACTCGACCGGCTGCCACCGGGATGCCGCTTTGCGCCCCGATGCCCGGCGGCGTTCGATCGCTGTCAAGTGGAGCGGCCGCCCTCCTATGTGCTTAGCCCCGGGCGGGAGGCTTCGTGCTTCCTGCTGGAAAGCCGGCAGGTGGTAGGTGTCTGAGGGCGCCGCAGTCGTTCGGCCAGTGACGGAGCCGGTGGTGATCCTCGATGATGTCGCGGTGTCCTTTGCCCGGGGGCGCCGGCTGGTCGACGTGTTCCGCAGACGCCCCGGCAGCGTCGTGCAGGCGGTCGACGGAGTCAGCCTGGAGCTGCGGCCCGGCGAGGTGCTAGCGATCGTCGGCGAGTCCGGCTGTGGCAAGACCACCACGGCCAATCTCATCATGGGGCTGCTGCGGCCGAGCCGGGGCCGGGTGATCGTCGACGGCCAGGATCTAGCTGGTCTAGCCGAATCGGATCGCCGCCGTCGCCGTCGCCGCATGCAGATGGTGTTCCAGGATCCCTACGAGTCGCTCAATCCGCGAATGACGGTTGGGGAGATCGTCGCCGAGCCCCTCCAGGTGCACCGGGCCACCGCCACCCGTGGCGAGTCCGAAACGCTCGTGCTCCAGGCTCTGGAGCGGGCGGGGCTCCGCCCGGCGGAGCGGTTCCTGGCCGTCCGGCCGGTCGAACTCTCGGGAGGTCAGCGCCAGCGGGTGGTGATCGCCTCGGCCTTGGTCCTCGAACCCCAGGTGATCATCGCCGACGAGCCCGTTTCGATGCTGGACGTTTCGATCAGGGCGGACATCCTCAATCTGCTTGCTTCGCTCGCCACCAAGCAGGACATCGCCATCGTGATGATCACCCACGACATGTCAACGGTCGCGGCCTTCAGCGATCGGGTGGCCGTCATGTATCTGGGCCGGGTGGTGGAAACCGGTCCCAGCCGCCAGGTGCTGACCTCGCCCCGTCACCCCTACACCCAGGCTCTGGTCTCGGTGGTGCCTGTTCCCCATCCCTCCCGGCGCCGCCCTCCGCTGGTGTTGGTGGGAGAGACCCCTGACCCCAGCAGGATTCCCCCGGGGTGTCGGTTCCACCCCCGGTGCCCGGTTGCCTTCGCCCGGTGCCCCCAGGTCGATCCGCCTCTCTTCGACGTCGGTGGAGGTCAAAAGGCCGCCTGCCTTCTGGTCGGCGGGTGACCGAAACGCCCAGACGTCATTTGACCTGGTGGCTGGTGGCCACCGGAGTCGTCACCGGGGTGCTGGCCGGCCTCCTCGGGGTGGGCGGGGGGATCATCATGGTCCCGGCGATGACGGCTCTCGGCTTCAGCCGGCATCGGGCAACCGGCTCCTCGCTAGCGGCCATCCTGCTGGTGGCGGTGGCCGCAACCGTGGCGTTCGGGGCGGCGGGTGATGTGGACGTTGGCACGGCAGTCGCCCTCGGCCTGGGAGGCCTGGTTGGTTCGACGTTGGGCGCCCATTGGATGAACCGCCTCTCTGGCGTGACCCTGGCCCGGATCTTCGGGGTGGTCCTGCTGGCGGCCGGCGCCCGTATGCTGCTCGCTGGGGACGTGAGCGGAACCGGGATGGGCCTCCCCCCGATTGCTGCCCTGCTGGTGGGGGTGGCGGTCGGGATCCTGACCGGCCTCCTATCGGGTCTGGCCGGTGTCGGCGGGGGCATCATCATGGTCCCGGCCATGGTCCTCTTCCTCGGGATGGATCAGCACGCCGCCGAAGGCACCTCGCTCCTCGCCATGATGTTCACCGCGGCCGCCGGCACCCGGGTCAACGCCAAGAACAAGCTGATCGATTGGCGGGCGATGCTGATCCTCGGGGTGGCCGGGGCGGTCGTCGCCCCGCTGGCGGCCGGCTTTGCCCAACAGATCCCCGCGCTGACCCTGGGCAGGCTGTTCGGTGCTTTCGTGCTGATCAACGCCTTCCGCACCCTGTGGAAGAGCCGTACCCCGCCGATTACTCCGGCTTGAGCTCCAACGCCGCCGAGTTCAGACAGTAGCGCAGGCCCTCGGGCCCGGGCCCGTCCCCGAAGACATGCCCTAGGTGCCCGCCGCAGCGGGCGCACTTGACCTCGGTGCGGACCATGCCGTAGCGGGAGTCGGTTGCGGTCTCCACGCCGTCTTCGGAGGCCGGCCGGGTGAAGCTGGGCCACCCGGTGCCGGAGTCGTACTTGTCTTTCGAATCGAACAACTCGGCTCCGCAGCCCGCGCAGAGATAACGACCGGGCTCCTTCGAGTTCCAATATCTCCCCGTGAACGCCTGCTCGGTTCCCGCCTCTCGCAACACGTGATACTGCTCGGATGTCAGGCGCCGCCGCCACTCGGCCTCGGTGAAGGTTTCCATGTTTCCTTTCTGTTCAGTATGAGAACCCGGGCGACGGCCGGTTCGTTCCGCAGGCCCAACCAGCCGATGCCCGCCTCGTCATGCCGGGTCGGGAAGTGTGGGGCCGCCCAAGAATCTCCTGCGAAGGCTGTCACGGCTATCGGAGATGTTTCCACCCATCAACGAAACTAAGGCGACGGATCCGATGGGATAGAAGCAGACCTGATCCAAGCCCGGACCATGACCGTCCGCATCAATCCACTCGGGCCCCAGACTCCCGCATGGCCGCGGCTGCCGCCGCACCATCCCCCGGGCGCAGTTCCACCGGGGCTGTGAGCTCCAAGGGAACCATGGTGTCGTAACCGAGGCGGGCGGCATCGATCGCGGTGGCCTTCACGCAGTAGTCGAGGGCTAGACCTCCAACCACGACCCGCGCCACCCCGGCTGCGCGCAACAGGTTGTCCAATTCGGTCGGGGTCTCGTCACCGCTCACCGGGTCGCGCATCGTGAAGCCCGAGTAGCCGTCTTCGCCATTGGCGCCCTTGCGAACCACCGGCCCCTCCACCACCAGATCGGGGTGCAGTTCGGCGCCGGTGGTACCGGCCACGCAATGCACCGGCCAGATGCCTCCGTCCTTCTCGAAATGAGGCGTGGACGGCGGGTGCCAGTCCTGGGTGTAGAAGACAGGGGCTCCGGCGGAAAGCGCCGCCGCGATCGCCTGATTGATTGCGACAATTGCTCGGTCGGCGCCCGTAACGTAGAGACTGCCGGAAGGATCAGCGAAGTCGTTCTGACAGTCGACGACCACCAGGGCGGTGTGCGGATCGAATCGTGGAACTGGCACCCAATCAGGTTAGATAGCCGGGTGCAGAACTCAGAAGGTGGCCGGCTCTCGGGAGATGTGCTTCTCACCGACCAGTACGAGCT
>DATHSX010000441.1:0-3610 GCA_035463935.1 Acidimicrobiia bacterium
ATGCTGGCGGGTGCCGCCGGCGCCTTGCAGGCCGTGAGCGAAACCGGGTTGCTGCAGATCGTGGCCAATCAGATCCCCGGCCTCGACCAGGCCATCGAGCGGATCGGTCGAGAGCGAGCTGAGAAGCTGGCAGCCGAGGGCAAAGCGTTGACCGTTGATCAGGTGCTGGAGGTGATTTCCCGGGCCTGATCGCCGGCAGGTGCCGGCCGCTGATCGCCAGGTCGCCATATTTAGGTGCCAGCTGCCGGTCGTCCCTCCTACCAGATCGGCCAGGGCACCGCCGGGCGATCCGCGGGCGGAGGCGGATGTACCGGGTCCGCCAGCAGGAGGTTCACCCGTTCGGCCAGGGCGGCGGCCTCCGCCGTTGAGAGCAGGTCCGCGACCCTATCGGTCAGACCCTCCATCAGACTCGCCCGGAGGCGCTTTACGGCTTCGAGCAGGGGTAGGGGGAGGGCCTGCCCCGAGAAGCCCCAGAGGACTGTGCGCAGCTTGGGGGCGGCGTGAAAGGTCAAGCCATGGTCGATCGCCCAGAGTCGCTCCGAGATCCTCTCGCGGATCAGGTGGCCGACCTTCCGGTCGGCGTTGTTGCACACCAGGTCGAGGACGGCCACCGGCCACAGCCTCGGGTCAAGGCGGGGGGAGAACAGCGGGCGCGGGTCGAAGTCGAAGTCCTCGTCGATGAAGCGCTGGGCCGATCCCGGCCCGAAGGGTCCCTCGGCCAGGACCGTCTCGGGTACCAGGTCGAGACCCAATGCGCTGGCCACCTCGTAGGTGAGAACCTCGCGGGCGGCCAGCGTTCCTGGGGCGAAGTCCCAGAGCGGATTCTCGCCACGTTCCGGTTTGTAGACCCAGCGATCCCCGGCTTGGTCGATGGCCAGCACGGTGGTGTTGCTGGCGTGGGGCATATGACCCGTCACCGCCACCAGCACGACGTTGTTCATGGCTCAGCCGTGATGGCCGTTGACCCAGGGACAGCGGTGGCCGTCCGGATCCTCGGGTAGCAGACACCGGGGGCAGATCGGTCGTCCTGCAGCTACCACCTCCATCGCCACCAGGGCCATGGCCCGGAACTGCTCGGGAGTGACTACGAACACGCTCGACTCGTCCTCTTCAACCGAGGACAGCGTGATCGAGAGAAACTCACTACGGTCCACCGACACCCCTATCGAGCCGATCCGGAACCGGGGCTCGCCGGGGTCGGCGATCGGAAGGCCGGTCGCCACCAACCGCTCGACAGCCTCCTCGTCGGGTTCGAGATTGGCCACTGCCAACAGCTGCAGGCCCTGCTGGGCCAATTCGGCCACCTGGTCCTTCTCACAGGGAAAGGCATGAACCCGACCGGCCGCGGTGACCTCCAGGAAGAAGCGTCTCTGACCCGGACGACCGATGGCGCCGGCGGCCAACCGTTCGGCCGGTCCTAGATCCTCTATCGCCATGTTGTCGAGTCTCCGTTGGTGTTGAGGGCGATCATCCGCGGGGGCCCTCCGGCGAGGAGGTCAACGACCGTCACCGAGGCCGGGGCCACCGCGATCCGATTGAACAAGTCAAGTGGCTGTCCCAGATAATGCGAGACCGCGACCTTGATGACGTCGGCATGGGTGACTGCCACCACGATCTGGCGACGGTGTCGCCTGGCAAGTTCCCCGCACGCGTTCACCACCCGCGTCTGGGCTTCCAGCAGGGACTCGCCACCGGGAAATCGCACCTGCGATGGATGGGAGAGCACGGTCCGCCAGGCCTTGAGACGGTAAAGCGACTTGAGGCTGCGGCCGGTCCAGTCGCCGTAATCCACCTCGAGGAGAGCGTCTTGCACGATGACTTCTTTGCGCTGGCGATCGGCGATAGGGGCAGCCGTCTGCGTGGCGCGTGCCAGAGGAGAGGAATAGACCGCCGCCATCTTGACCCGGCCGAGGCGTTCGGCCACCTCCGCCGCCATGTTGACGCCCTCCTCGGAGAGGGGATGGCCGGGCAACCGCCCGTACAGGGTCTTGCCGGTCTCGGCGGTGGGGGCGTGACGGACAAGCACCAATCGGGTCATCACCAGACGCTAACCGCCCTGGGCGCCATCAAAGCAGGCGCGCCTGACCCGCCGGGTCCTGCAACTCCGGTCCATTGTTGCGAACGCTGTTGACCCGAGCCGATACTTCCCGCTCCATCCAGAGCGAGGGGTCGAGTGGGGTCAGGAGGCCTAGGGCGAGGTCCGGGTCGGAGAGGTCCCGATCGAGCCAGCCGTCCCAAGCCTCGGGGCTGATGGCGACCGGCATCCGACCGTGGATTCCGGCGATCACTCCGGTGGCGGGAGCGGTGAGGATGGCGCAGGTGGACAGCCGGGAGCCGTCGGCCGGGTTATGCCATGACGACCACACCCCGGCCAGCCCCAGGGGGTAGCCATCGGCGCGGAATATCCAATGCGGATGACCGCCCCGCTCCCTGGGTTCCCATTCGTAGAACCCGTCGGCGGGAATCAGACAGCGCCTCCGGGCGAAGGAGTCCCGGAAGGCGGCAGCGACGGCCACCGTCTCGATGCGGGCGTTGATGCTGGGGGTCTTGAGGTCAGCCGCCCAGTGAGGAACATGACCCCAGCGCATGGTGCCGAGCGACGTCTGTCCATCTCGTTCAGCAACCACGTATACGGGGTCGGTCGGCGCCACGTTCCACGATGGCTCCAGCGACTCGCTCACCGTGGGGATGGCTCCGAAATACTCGGCGTACAGGTCGATCTCGCCCGACAGTGAAAAGCGCCCGCACATCGGCCGGGGCTAGTCGTCGACGGCGAATCGGCGGAGATCGTCCAACGCCGCGAATTCGAGCGTGCCGGCATGCGTCGCTTCCAACATCACCGGGGGGGCCACCCCGGCTTCCAGCGCTTCCACCCACCGGGCGGCGCACAGACACCAACGGTCTCCCGGCTTGAGTCCCGGGAACCCGAAGGCGGGCATCGGAGTGGAGAGGTCGTTCCCCACCCGTTTGGAGAAGTCGAGGAACTCGGCAGTCATCCGGGCGCACACGGTATGGACCCCAACATCGTCGGCTCCGGTTTCGCAGCACCCGCTCCGGTAGAAGCCGGTTAGAGGCTCCCGGGAGCATTCGACCAGCTCCGTCCCGAGCACGTTCATGGCCATGGCGCGAATCTAGATCCGCTGTCTGGCGATCGTGGCCGGACACGGCGACCGACCATAACGAAGAGTGGGAGGAGGGGCTCCGGGTCGATGACCACAGAGCCCCTCCAGGTCACGAGCCCACCTGTAAGCCGGATTCTGTCCGGGGCACTTCTGCCCCGTGATGACCATCCCTCTGGGACGGCGATTGCTCGCCGCCTCGTGCGGCCTACCCGGGACTTGATCGGCGGGCCGCCGGTGTCCCTGCTTGGCCTTGCTCCTGGTGGGGTTTGCCGAGCCGCCCGGTCACCCGGACGCTGGTGGTCTCTTACACCACCGTTTCACCCTTGCCGGTGCCGGGTGCTCGCGCCCCCGGTCATCGGCGGTCTGCTCTCTGTTGCACTTTCCGTCGGGTCGCCCCGCCTGGGTGTTACCCAGCACCACGCCCTATGGAGTCCGGACTTTCCTCGAGGAGCAATTGCCCCCCGCGGCCATCCGGTGGGCTCGTGGGC
>DATHSX010000442.1:0-4190 GCA_035463935.1 Acidimicrobiia bacterium
CCGTCCAAGGCCACCATTGACGACCTCCCTGCCCGGGAGCGACCTGCCTGGCATTGAGATCATCCGCGATGGCCTGGAAGGTCAGACCGGCATCGCGCTTCGACTTGACCGCCGCCACGACTTCATCGGGAAGGGTCGATGATCGGCCAATGTGGACGCCCCTGGACCTGGCCGCGGCCAGGGCGTCTTGGTCACGGCCGCCAGGGCCCAATCGAGCAGGCTTCGACCGGCGGCGCGGTTCAACACCTTGGGAAGATCTGACTTCATCCGGGTTCCCTGACCGGCGGCGAGGACGACGGCGATCAGGCCCATGTACGGGGCGAGTGGCCAAAGCCGAACTGGGGCATCATCGCTGGGAAACAGGGCTCGAAGCCGCGTTCACGAAACCGAGAGCCGGGGAATGGTCACCCACCAGCTGGACGAACTGGCACTCGAATGGGTTGCGATCATGGAGAATTGCCCAGATCTTAGGGCGCCAGGCTTGTTCCAGGCAGAGTCCACCCTGTCCAAAGCATCTTGGGTGATGTGGGCCCCCCATGCGTCCCTCTACGGCAACCGAATCATGGTGACGATCGATCGCTCATCGACGCCTGTTCCCGCCACCGAGATGCGGCAACTGGTACATGGTGAGATAGGTTCGATGTATGAAGCCCGCAAGAATGCGTTGGACGTCATTTCAGCCCGGGTCAGGAGCCCGACCACCTTGGTCCGGCTCGGGTGATTGAAAAAGCCATCGATCACGAGCGCCGCTCGCTGAAGCACCTCGGTGATCGCCCGTGGTGGGTAGCGACCCAGAATGTCCGCGGTGTCATTCGTCGGCGACGACCGGATTCCGCCCGAATAGCTGACGATTCGGCCACCGTCTCTCGTGTCGAGCTGTGGTCCGCGTCCCATACGCGGCCTCCGCTCGCTGTCGAGCCATGAACGCCGGGCGGCCGAACGCGGAGATGGGTGTCCCACGGCGGGCGACACCCCGTCGACATTCGTTGACTCCTATCGGGCCCGAATGTCGCGCCTCCTGACAACGGCCGCTCCCGTCAGACCGACGATGCCCAGGACGGAGGCCCAGCCGGCTCCGTCGCCAAGGATGGAATAGAGGGTCCGCTCTCCGTCGGTCGGGAGGATCGCCCACATGGTTTGCTCCACGCCAGTTGCGTAGTCATCTTGATATCCGAGCTGGCGACCGTTGTGATCGACCGCCAGGGACACCCCCATGCGAGTCGGCCGAAACAAAGCAGTCCCATTCTCCACTGCCCGCAGAATCGCCGCCCGAGCGTGGGTCTCGCCGACTGTGCCGAAATCGCTCGCCGGGACCAGGAGGATGTCGACCCCGGCCTTGCCGGCCTGGCGAACCAGACCCGGGAAATCGGCATCGAAGCAAATGATTGTCGCGATTCGGCCGAACGGCGTGTCGGCCACAGGGATGACACCAGGCCCCGGAGCGTTGCCGTCGTTGAGGGGCACGGTTGCCTTGTGGTAGTCCCAGAGGATCTCACCCTCAGGGTCGATCATGATCGCCCGGTTCTCGTTGAATGGTCTCACGTCAGTGGGGAGGAAGGCGATGATCCCGATCTGGAGATAGATGCCGTGCTCGATGGCTGTTGCGCGGGCCCGGTCGATCAGTTCGGCCTCATCTTCTTTGTAGACGAAGGCGGCTGCCTCCGACCAAACGACCATCCTGGCCCCGGCTGCTGCAACCTGCTCGGTGCGTGTGAAGAGGTCCGTGATGAGCGGCTCTAGATGGCGATCGTACGCTTCGGCGCGCGCCTCGGCTGACAGGCGCCCGTGACGGATGTCGGCAATCTGGAAAGCTTCGACCGTCGCCCGGCTGGGCGCTAGGCCGGCAACCGTCACGGTTCCGCCGGCGGCGGGGGTCAAGCCGACCCAGGCCCCTCCCGCCACCAACACCACGATGAGCACTGCCAACCAGACGCGAAAGACACTGACACCGTTGGTCAGTCGGAAGTCGTGTTCCCACAGGTCATTCACGGCTGAAGCCGTCCAGGAGATGAGGAAGGACAAGCCGAAGACCCCGGTGACGGCTGCGAGCTTGGTCAGGGAAAGGTTGCCCACCTGAGAGTTGGCGGCCAGACCCAAAGTACCGAAGCTGACCAACGACGCCAGGAATGACACGGCGGTATCGGCGGATGGAAAGACCATGCTCCGAGCAAACCTTCCCAGGCGCGGGGCCAGCCATCGATCGAAGCCGTAGGGGATGACCAACGAGATCCCGGCGCCAGCGAACGTGTAGCCATCCGCTCCCGCAAAGAATCCGCGAATGGCAACTAGAACCGCCACATACCCCACGATGGCTAGGGCCGGTAGGGCCACCCGGGCCCGCTGGGTTCGCACGAAGCGCATGAGAAAAGCCGGCGCCAGCCAAGCTGCTCCCGGGATCACGGTTTGGAACAATGTGAACGGGAGCAAGGCCGCTCCAATGAGCAGCCAGATCCAGGATCGGGGTCGGACAGGTGCCGATTTGGCGTTTTGGTAAGGCATCCGTTCATGCACGGCGATTGACATCGAAGTCTCCTTTGCGCTTGACGAGGGGTCTGAGTAGATCCGGTGGAACCGGTCCCGGAGGAGCGGATCGCGTCGTATGGCCGATCCCCAACTCTCCGACTCTCGCGTCCACTCCTCCGGGCTGAAGCCGTGGTCGGCCAGTACGGCCGCCGTTCGCCGGGGTGAGTCCGCGCCGGCCATGATCAGTTCCTTGGAGATGCGGGCGTAGGTATCGAGGTCGGCTTTGTTCTGCGGATTTGATGGAGATGAGGTCACCTGTGGTCTCCCTGCGTTAGCGTCTCGCCATCGTGCATATCTGCTGGTTGATCCGCATGAGTGATTGCTACTCATTCCAACCATGGAGTACTTACGGAACCTGAACCGCCCATCGTCGGCAGACAAGCATTGATCCAGCGGCTGCAGGGTTTGCTCGACGTCGGCCGCGGTGGAGTTGTGCTGGTCGGCGACGGAGGTGTCGGCAAGAGCCGATTGGGGCGGGAGTTGTTGCGGATGGGGGCCGAACGCGGTTTCGCCACTGCGCGCACGGTCGGAACTCGAGCCGCTGCCACCGTCCCCCTGGGCGCCCTGGCGCCGCTCCTGCCGGCACCATCGGGGAGCTCCAACCTGCTGGCCGAGGCCGTATCAGGTCTGACCGATCTGGCCGCTGGCGCGACGCTGATGCTTCTGGTCGATGATGCTCACCTTCTCGATGAGTACTCGGCCACTCTCCTGGTGCAGCTCGCCCTGAGCCTCCCGTCCTTTGTGGTGGTGACTGTCCGGGCCGGGGAACCGATCTCCGAAAGCCTTGTCACTCTCTGGAAGGAGGGGCTAGCCCAGCGGATCGAGGTGCCGGCGCTCGATGACGTCTCGGTGGCCGAGATCGCCAGCCAGGCCCTGGGCGGACCGCTCGATTCTGGCTTGGCGGCGTTGATCTCTGCAAGGGCGGCCGGTAATCCTCTGGCCGCACGCGAACTCGCCATGGCAGGCCTCGAATCGGGAGCCATCACTCGGCAGGGCCCGGGCTGGCGGTTGACCGGGCAGTTGGTCGTTTCGGAAAGGCTCATCGAGTTGGTCACCGCCCGCCTAGGAGCGATGGCCCCATCAGAGCGCAGTGCTCTGGAAGCGGTCGCCTTCGGAGAGCCTCTCGGGGTCGAGCTCGCCGCGGCCGTCGCCGGGCTCGTCGAGATCGGTCGCCTCGAGCAGCGCGGAATCCTGGTTGCCCGGGAGGATGGACGGCGGCGCGACCTGTGGCTCTCGCACCCTATCCACTCCGAAGTGGTCAGGGCTGCCACCAGCCCCCTGCTCGCAGCCGGCCAACAGGCGCGCATCGCCGACGTGCTGGAGGGGACCGGAATGAGACGGCGCGGCGATCTGCGCAGGGTGGCTGCCCTTCGACTGGAGTCGGGACGTCCGGTCGACCCCGACCTCTTGTTGTCCGCCGCCACAGAGACCCGGGCGGTGTTCGACATGGCCGGGACCGCCCGGTTCGCATTGGGGGCCTGGGAACAGCGCCGCGACTTTGCGGCCGGACTCCTGGCGGGAACTTCATTGTCGTTTCTGAACCGCTTCGAGGAAGCCGACGCGATGTTGGCCGCTGCCGCCGACCTCGCAACAACCGAGTCTCAGCGCGCAACAGCAGTAGCTCGCCGCTCCTTCGTGCTTGCGACAGGCATGCGCCTGGGAGAGGA
>DATHSX010000443.1:0-2691 GCA_035463935.1 Acidimicrobiia bacterium
TGTGACCCCTGTCTTGCGGTGTCCTTCTTCTTACGGCGGAATCCGGCCAGGAGGCCGAGCAGGGCCACCGCCGCGTTCTGGGGAAGTCCTACCAGGAGGAATCCGACGACTCCCGAGACCATGACAGCTGGAAGCGCCACCACCTCGAGGGTGTCGCGGCTCGACCGGTCCAGGTAGAGGATGACTTCTTCCAGGTTGATGCCGAGGGGCTCGCCGACGGTGGTGCCCGGAGCCGTGAGGATGTCATGGGTACTCAACGCGATTTCCCCGAGCAGGTGAACCCGGGGAGAGGTCCCTCCTTCGGGCTCGACGACCACGCCCGTCGGCGCTGGCGCGACGGCCGCGGGAGTGAACGTCGGGTCATCCTCGGTCTGTGTCGGAGTGGGCGGTGGCGTTCCGCCCAGCGGTAACGACGTTGTCGGGGAAGGGGAAACGGCCGCCTCGCTGGTCGACGTCGTATCCGGGGAGGCCAGGATCGTCGAGGTCGTGGTGGTGGTGGGGGGCGAGGTGGTGGTGGTGGTGGTCGTTGCCAGCACGACGTTCACCGTGACGGTGGCCGTGCCGCAACCGCCGGCCGTATCGCAGATCTGGTAGATGAACGAGTCGGAACCCGCCTGAGCAGCGCCGGCCGTGTATTTGATTCGCGCGGAGCCGACCGTAGCGATCGCCTCCGCCTGGCCGAGAGAGGGCATCGAGACGATCGAGAGGCTCGTTGGATCGAGGGGCTCACCGGAGGGGCTGTCGTTGGCAAGGACATAGATATGGATCGTCTTTCCGTCGTAGTCAACGTGGTCGTCAACCGCGATCGGACTCTCGGCGGCAAGGGCCGGCAGCGTTGTGGACCAAAGCAGAGCGGCGACACCGAGGAGACGCCGCCATCGATTCATGCCGGTACCAGCGCCAACGCGGAGCTTGCGGCTTCCGTCGCCGCTCCAGCCAGCGGCATCGTGACAGAGAACCAGGTCTCACCCCGAACGCGGCGGTACGCCACCTCACATCCCATCAGGCGGCAAAGCTCACGGACGATCGCCAGCCCCAACCCCACCGAGCCCATGAGCACCGGAGCCTCGCCAGTGTGGACGAAACGGCTGAAGAGGCGCTCCTGCACATGCGAAGGCACCCCGGGGCCGTCGTCGATGACCGTACAGACGTAACTGCCATCCTTCACCGCGCCCCGCACCTTGATGTTCGACCCTCCGTGCTTGCGGGCGTTTACCAGAAGATTGCGCAACACCTGGCGGAAGCGCTCGGGATCAATGACGACGGTGGCGTCCTGGACGGCAACTTGAACGTCGGTCCGCATCAGTTCGACGAAGCGGATGACCTCGGTCACCTCTCTGCTGATCGCGACCTCACGGGGATGAATGGTGAGGGCGTTGGCATCCGCCCGGGCCGCCGTCAACAGGTCGTCGACCATGCGGCCGAGCTCGGCTGACTGGTCGACGATCAGTCTCACGACGTCAAGGTCGTCCGGACCGAGAGCGGATCCTTCAAGCAGTTGGGCGAACCCGATGATGCCGGTGAGCGGGGTACGCAGTTCATGAGACACATTGGCGATGAACTCGTCCTTGGATTTGTTGATCGCTTTCTCGGCCTCGAGCTTGAGCCGCATCTCGGCGCTGCGGCGTTGGCGGTTCATCACCCAGCGGTAGACCGTCATCCCGGCCGCGGGAAGAGCGAAAGCCAGGAGGAAGCGAACAACGTCGGCCACCCGACCTAAGGCTGAGGAAGTCTGGTTGATCTCGAGGGCGTCGACTCTCTGCAAATCGACCAGGGCCTCCCGAAGTTCGTCGTAAGCCACCTCGAGCTCGTCGACGGCCATGGCGGCGGCGGGCATGGTGCTGCCCGACCGGACCAAGTCGATGGTCCGGTCGGAAACCTCTCGATAGTCCCCGGCCAGCTCGAGCAGCTGACGATGGCTCGAGGCGGACAGCGCGGCATATGCATTGATCTCCGAGGCGGCAGAGGCCAGAGACTCCCTCGCCGCGTCGATGGTCCGCTCCAGCGTGTCATCGGCGCCTGGTTCGGCGGAGAGAAAGACTGCCTGGGTGATGTAGACGCGGGCAAGTTCGGCAGATGCAATCGCCCGCTCCAGTTGTTGCACTCTGGTGGCCAGACCCGCCATGCGCTGCCCGTTGTAAGACCCAACGAATATCGCCGATGCCGATCCGATGAGGACCAGCACCACGGCGAAGGTGGCCAGCAATGGCCGGTCGCGGCGACGACCGAGCGGTTGGTCCGCGGCAACGTCCACACGATGTCATCGGCATCCGGACCCTTGGCCGGTGAGGACCGTATACGTTCCGCTCCGGCGGACTAGTCCGCTCCCACCTCCCCGTTTCCGGTCGGGCGAACATCGGCGGATGCCAGCCCGATGTCGGTGTCGCCCAGCACCTCCCGGTGTCCAATTCCGAGGGTCTTGATCCACCGTTGCTGGCCGCTCGTCAAGCCGATGAAGAACCCGAGTTCCACGAGTTCGGGCTCCGTGAAGTGACGGTGCAGCTGCTCCCACAGTCGATCGTCCGCAAGGGAGGCATCCCACAGGATGGCACTGGTGTACCGCAGCGCTGCCTTCTGGCGTTCATCGAAGCGGTCGGAGTCCTCGAACATCAGGAGCTCGTCATAGTCCACTTCGGTGAGTCCTTGCCGTCCAGCCTGGACGGACCGCTGCACCCCTCAGTACTCACACTC